>DASUDU010000296.1:0-6672 GCA_036275435.1 Usitatibacteraceae bacterium
CCCTGCACGGTTCGATACAGTTCGAGGTTTTCGCGGAACACATCGGCCTTTTCTGCAGGCACCAGGAAGTAGCCGGTGCTGGTCGCCGCCACCGGCCGGTTTGATGCCGGGTTGAGCGCGGCAAATTCGTCGGCATCCATCTCGGCGAGGCGCGCGGCGAGCTTGACGTCGATCCGTTCAGGCGCCGCGACCTTGGCGAAATACGGGCGGTTTTCCACCGGCGTGAGATCCAGACCGTAATCGCCGGGCGAGAGCACGATGTTTTTCACCGCGATCAGCTTGGGAACGTAATGTCGGGTTTCAGCGGGCAGATTCAGGCTCAGGAAGTCGCCCGGCAGGCCCTTGCGGGCGTTCTTCTGGATGGCACGCGAAACGCAGCCTTCCCCGCAGTTGTACGCAGCCAGGGCCAGTTCCCAGGACCCGAACATGCCGTACAGTTTTTGCAGGTAGTCCATTGCCGCGTGCGTCGACAGCAGGACATCGCGACGGTTGTCCGTCAGCCAATCCTGCTTGAGGCCGAAGTTCTTGCCGGTCGAGGGAATGAACTGCCACATGCCGGCGGCCTTGGCGCGCGAGTAGGCCTGCGGGTTGAAGGCGCTTTCAATGATCGGCAGCAGTGCCACCTCGGTCGGCATGCCGCGCCGCTCGACTTCCTCCACCACGTGGTACAGGTAGCGCGAGCCGCGATCGACGAAGCGCTGGATGTAGTCCGGCCTGCTGGCGTACCAGGATTCGTGCTCGGCAACCAGCGGCGAACGCAATTCCTCGAGCACGAAACCGCGGCGGATGCGCTGCCATAGATCGTTTTCCGGGCCGCTGTCGATCGATGAGGTTGCGTTGTCCTGCCGAGCCGCAACTTGCAGTGCGGTCGGGTGTGTTCCCGGCACCGGCAGCGGCTGCGGGTCGGCAAGCGCGGCGGCCGGAACGAGTACAAGTGTGGCGAAAATGAGTTTGGGAAAAACCATGCAGAATGCAGCAATCCTGGATCGAAAGTTGACAAGAGTTTACCAACTTGCGCAGGATTGTCCGCAAATCCGGTGGCGCGCAAGTGCCAGTTGTGAAACGATATCACCCTGTCCGCACTGGACGAGACTGCCTTCTTGAATACCGCCGCATTGCAAGGTCCCATGTCGACTGAGTCCCCGTTGCCCAAGACGCATCTGCGCGAACCGGACCCGGTGCACGCGGCCGATCGCGCGTGGTCACGGTACCTGACGCAGCCGGAAGCCGCCTTTCAATTAGCCAGCGAAGCGATCGACGCGCAGGCTTCGCAACCGCAGGCGGGCAGCGGATGGCTGTACCTGGCGCGCGCGCTGGCGCGCTGCCGGATGATGGGGTCGCGGCCGGACCAATCGGCCATCCGCGCCGATTTTGCGGCCGCACGTACCGCGTTCGAACGCGACGCCGATGCGCGCGGACTGCGCCTGGCGCGCCTGGAGGATGCGGCCACGGCGATGCGCATGGCCGACTGGCGCAGGGCGCTGGTTGAACTCGAGGCGCTGATCGGCGTTTTTGACCTCAATACGCTCGACCCGGACAACTTCTACCTGTATTTCGGCCTGTCCACCGCCAGCGTCTACCAGGGACACCTCGAGGAAGGGCTGCGCTTCGGTTACGCCGGCCTCCACCTGGCGCAGCAACTCGAGATGGGCGCCGAAATGACGGCCATCGTCATGCCGCTGGGCGTCGCCTTGATGGCCGCCAAGGATCCGGAAGAGGCCTGCCTGCTGATCGATGCGGCGATTGCCCAGGCCGAGCGGGCGGAAAGCCCGGGGCTGACCAAGGTGCACCGCAACAACCGCGCGGTGGCGCTACGCCGCATGGGCAGGCTCGACGAGGCGCTTGCCGACCTGGTGGATGTACTGGCCTCGGATGCCCCGATGGTCGGCGGGCAGCATTTCGTGCATTTCAATGCCGCCGAACTGTTCATCAAGCGCAATGAGATCGCCGATGCCGAACGCCATCTCGAAATCGCCCGCGACCTGCTGCGCCGCCAGGGTGCCGCGGGTCTGGACCTGATCAAGCTGTACTACATCGAGGGAGCCATCGCCCGGCAGCGCGGCCAATTGCAGGCCGCGGCCGATGCTTTCCAGGTGGTCGACCGCATGCTGCCGGACGTGTCGGCGCTGCGCTTCAATGACCGCGCCGAATTTTATGACGAATACGCCGATGTGCTGGCGCGGGCGGCCAGGCCCGGCAACGCCTTCGAGGCCCAGCGCAAGTCCTCGCGCTTCTACCGCGACAACCTGGCCGTGGTCAACCGCATGCGCCGCTTTGCCATGCAGGTGCGCCTGGAAATCGACCGCGTCAATGCCGAACTGGCGCGCGAATCCAGCGAGCGGCGCGCATTGCAGTCGATCAATCTGCAATTGCGCGAACAGGTCGAGCAGGCAATGCAGGAGGCCGAGCGCGCGCGCGACGAGGCGAGCCATGACGGCCTGACCGGGGTATTCAGCCGCCGATACCTCGACGCGGCGCTGCCGCAACTGCTGCGCCTGAGCCAGCAGTCGGCGACGCCGCTCGCGCTGGTGATGATCGACCTCGATTTCTTCAAGGAAGTCAACGACAACCACGGACACGCGGCTGGGGATTGCGTGCTCGTCGAATTCTGCGTGCTGGCGCGGCAGAACCTGCGAGGCTCCGACATGATCGGCCGCTACGGCGGGGAGGAATTCTGCATGGTCCTGATCGGCTGCGGGCCGGACGCGGCGCGCCAGCGCATCGCCGCGTTGCTGGAGGCGGTGCGCAAAAGCACCTTCGCCTGTGGCAAGCAGCACGTCTCCGGCGTGACATTTTCTGCGGGCATCTCCGTCTATCCGGAGGACGGTACCCAGATCCAGCAACTGATCGCCCACGCTGACCAGCGCCTGATTCGCGCCAAGCGCGCGGGGCGCGCGCGCATCGTCACTGGCAGCGACACCACGCGCACGACGGACGGCCTGTAGCGCAATCCCGGCGCGACCAGCCGCGTGGCGCCGGATTGCCACGTCATCGCGCGCATCGGCCCGTGTAGCAGGCTCCGGCTAGTCGCCGGCCGACGCCAGCGCGCGGATTTCCGGCCCGGTCATGCGCACCAGTTGCCACTCCGGCAGGATCGTGGCGCCGAGCGACTTGTAGAAGGCGATGGATGGGGCATTCCAGTCGAGCACCCGCCACTCAAAGCGGCCGCAGCCGCGCCGCTCGGCCAGCGCGGCGAGGTGCCGCAGCAAGGCCTTGCCAATCCCCAGCCCGCGAAATCCGGGCTCGACGAACAGGTCTTCCAGATAGAGCCCCGGCTTGGCGAGGAATGTCGAGAACGTCGTGTAGAACAGCGCAAACGCGATCGGCCGCCCGCCGGCATCGACCATCACGCATTCGCAGGATGGTCGCGCGCCAAACAACTGCTCGGCAAGCATGGCCTCGTTGCCGCTGACCATCGATTCCAGTTTTTCGTAGACGGCCAGGGCGCGGATGAGGCGAAAAATTTCCGGCACGTCGGCAGGCGTTGCGGGGCGAATCGAAGGGTTCATTTGAACTCGTTCTTCCATTGGCGCAGGGTTGCGAAGACCGCGGCAGGGCCGTCGAGCGCGTGTCCCGCATGGGCCTCTGCGGCGCGGATGAGGGCCGGTTCCCTGCAGCGCAGGAACGGATTGGTCGACCGTTCGCGGGCGATGGTCGAGGGCAGGGTCGGCTGGCGGCGATCGCGGCGCTGGCGGTCCTCGGCCTGGCGGCTCTGTAGGGCCGGATTGCCCGGGTCGACCGCTTGGGCAAAGCGGATGTTCGACAGCGTGTATTCGTGGGCGCAAAAAACCTGTGTATCGCCCGGCAGGTCCGCCAGCGTTTCGAGCGACTGCCACAGTTGCGCTGCGGTGCCTTCGAAGATCCTCCCGCAGCCGCAGCCGAACAGGGTGTCGCCACAAAACAACCTGCCATTGCCGACATAGGCGATGTGGCCGGCGGTGTGGCCCGGGACATCGAGGACTTTCCATTCCAGCGCGGGCTGCCCGAGGATGACGGCATCGCCGCCGCGCAGGGAGGCCGTGCGGTGCGGAATGGACTCCCCGGCCGGGCCGTACACCGGAATTGCCCCGCAGGCATCGAGCAAGGCGCCCACGCCGCCGACATGGTCGCCGTGATGGTGGGTGCACAGGATCGCCGACAGCACCAGATGGTTGTCCGCCAGGTATTCGAGGACCGGGCGTGCGTCACCCGGATCGACGACGACCGCGTGCCGGCCATCGTCGAGGACCCACAGATAGTTGTCGCTGAACGCCGGGACGGGATGGACGCGGATCATGCCTTTGCGGTGCGCCGCCATGGTTGCGGGACCGGTGATTCTCGTAGAATGCGCGGATGCCAACGCAAAGTTTACAGGACTGGTTTGCCACACCCCTCGGGCAGTACGTGCTGGCGCGCGAGCGCGACTGGCTGGACCGGGTGATTCCCGACATCTTCGGCTTCCATGCCCTGCAGATCGGGCTTCCGGACATCGACCTGACCTCGGAATCGCGCATCGTCCACCGGCATCGCGCCGACCCGTCGCCGTCGGCCACGGTCTGCGCCGAGTGGCACGCCCTGCCGTTCGACGCGCACAGCATTGACCTGTGCGTGTTGCCGCACGTGCTGGAGTCCTGCGCGGACCCGCACGAAATGCCCCACGCGATCCTGCGCGAGGTCGATCGCGTGGTCCGTCCGGAGGGTCGCATTATCATCATCGGCTTCAATCCGTGGAGCCTGTTCGGCGTCAAGCGGCTGTGGAGTTCCAGCGAGCCGCCGTGGAGCGGGCCGTTTGTTTCCCTGGTGCGTATGAAGGACTGGCTGCAGCTGCTCGGGTTCGAAACGCAGGCCGGCGAGCTGACCGCGTTCATCCCGCCCTGTGCCACCGCGCGCTGGCAGAAACGCTGGAATTTCCTCGAGTCGGTCGGTGCGCGCTGGTGGCCGGTGGCCGGCGGCGTGTACATGCTGGAGGCGGTCAAGCGCGTGCAGGGCATGCGGCTGATCGCGCCGGCGTGGAGCGACCAGCGCATCCGCGAGCGCAAGCTGGCCAGCGTGGCCAAGCGCGAGAACGCCACCGGACCTTCCGCCACGACCCGCGCGACACACCTGTCGGTCGTCAAGTGACCGCGGTCGTGATCTATGCCGATGGCGCCTGCAAGGGCAACCCGGGCGTCGGCGGCTGGGGCGCGCTGCTCCAGTACGGCGACCACGAAAAAGAGATCTTCGGCGGCGAGGCGCATACCACCAACAACCGCATGGAATTGATGGCCGTCATCGAGGCGCTGCGCTCGCTGACGCGGACCTGCGATGCCGCGGTCTACACCGATTCGGCCTACGTGCAAAAGGGCATCAGCGAGTGGATCCACGGCTGGAAGCGCAACGGCTGGAAGACCGCCGACAAGAAGCCGGTCAAGAATGCTGACTTGTGGATTGTCCTCGAGGAATTGGCGCGCCGGCATCGCGTGAAGTGGCACTGGGTCAAGGGCCATGCCGGACACCCGGAAAACGAGCGGGCCGACCAGCTGGCAAACCGCGGCGTCGACAGCGTCCTCAAGGGGCAGGGCTGATGCGGCAGGTCTTTCTTGATACCGAGACCACCGGGCTCGACCCGGCGCAGGGCCATCGCATCATCGAAATCGCCTGTATCGAAGTCGTGCAGCGGCGTTTCACCCGGCACGACTTCTTCAAGCGCCTCGACCCCGAGCGCGACATCGACGAGGGCGCCGTGCAGGTCCACGGCATCACCCGCGAGTCCCTGGCGGGGTCGCCGCGCTTTGCCGAGGTCGCCGACGAGTTCATCGCCTACGCCGAGGGCGCCGAACTGTTCATCCACAACGCGCCCTTCGACGTTGGCTTCCTCGACAGCGAGCTGCAGCGCGCGGGCAAGCCGCCGGTGGCCAGTTTCGCCCGGGTCACCGACACGCTGGCCATGGCACGCGAGCTGCATCCGGGCCGCAAGAACACGCTCGATGCGCTGTGCGACCGCTATGGCATCGACCGCAGCGCGCGTACCTTCCACGGCGCGCTGCTCGACGCCGAGCTGCTCGCCGATGTGTACCTGGCAATGACCCGCGGTCAGGACAGCCTGGCGATCGGACTCGAAGAGACCGCGGGCGATGCCGCCGTCGAGCCGGCTTCACGACCGCGTCCGGGGCAGCTCAAGGTGCTGCGGGCATCCAAGGACGAACGGGTGCGCCACGCCGAACTGGTCGAGCACCTGAACGAAGCATCCGGCGGGCGGGCGCTGTGGAGCCGGCTGGATGCCGGCGCGTGAGCGCCGGCCGCAGGTGCGGTGCATGCGATATAATCGCCGCCGTCATGCGCGCGGCATCGCGCGTTGCGCCTGCCTGATGATTGCCGGGGCAGACTGCGGTATCCGGGGTTCGCGGCCATGCATTCCGCTCCATTCACAGAAAAAACCATGAAAAAATTCCTGTCATTGTTGTTGTTGGCGCCGGCCGTTGCCCTGGCGCAGGCGCCCGCGGCGGGTGACGCCGCAGCCGGCAAGTCCAAGGCGGTGGCGATCTGCTCGGGCTGCCACGGCATGCCCGGCACCAAAGCCGCGTATCCCGAGGTCTACCACGTGCCGAAGATCGGCGGCCAGAATGCCGCGTACATCAGCGCCGCGCTCAAGGCCTACAAGAGCGGTGAGCGCTACAACGAAACCATGAAGGGCCTTGCCAACCAGCTGTCCGA
>DASUDU010000297.1:0-2857 GCA_036275435.1 Usitatibacteraceae bacterium
GCCGCCTTCCGCGCCGGTCCCGGCCCCGCCAACCGCGGCGCCGGCGTTCCGGCCGGTAGTCGATCCGGGCCGGGAATTGAAAGGCGCCGCGCTGATAGAAGCCCTCAAGAGCGGCGGATACGTGTTGTTCCTGCGGCACACGGAAACCGGCAATGTCACGGCCGAATGCAACGTGAGCAACCTGTCGGCCAAGGGCGAGCAGGACGCCAAGGCGCTGGGTGGATACCTCAAGCGCGCCGGGGTGCCGATCGGCCCGGTGTGGTCCTCGCCGCTGTGCCGCATCCAGGATACCGCGCGGCTACTGGATGTCGGGCCCTTTACGGTGACCGAGGACCTCACCAACCGCCCCGTCGACCCGAAATTCGACCTGCCGGCCGCGCGCGCCAAGCGCATCGCCACCGCTCCGCCGGCCGGCCGCAACACGCTGTTGGTCAGCCACATGCAGGGCGGCAACCACGAATCGCAGTACCTGCAGCTGATGATGGGCGAGATGATCGTTTTCCGGCCCGAGGGCGGCGGTGCAACGCCGGTCGCCCGGATCCGGCTGGAGGATTGGGAGCGCTTGCTGGCTGCGGCGGGAAAGTGACCGGGCGTTCAGTTTCCGATTTGTCCCTGAAGTCTGCGGCGCGATGACGGTTTCTACAGCACAAAACATGAAAAGTCGTTATCTGGCAAGGCGTTACAGCCAATAGTGGCCTGAAAGCCGCGCCGGTATTGGAGTTTTTGCGGTTCGACTCCACTCGTCCTGCGCTCGAACCACCGCCGGGCGCCGCTAGATCGGTCCAACGCACGACACTTGGGCCCAATGTATTCCGCATTTGCGGTATCCCCTGCCCATGGGGGTTGTGGTAGCTTGCTTCACTGACCTAGATCAGTTTTTCGATGACCGGGCCTTCAACCGGTTTCTGAACAGCGAGCGCACTGCATGGACGTCGAATTCACTGAAAACTCAGGGTTCATTCATGCCGGCCGGGATTGCCGACGCAATCCGGCAGGAATGGTGGCTACGGCGCCGGATGGCATCGATGCGAATCAGTGCCGGCCGCATCCCCTGCGAGTGATCGCCGCGCAGCTTGGGAAGAGCCGGGCACGTGCCGATGGAACAATCGCCATCGGGAATGTGCACAACGGGCAAGTGCTGCTTGCAGATTTGCGCGATACGGTCGGTCGGGTTTTTTCGACGTTCAAGCGTGTTGTGGAGGACGCGACGAATAAGCGATTTGCGCACTCGATGGCACGGATTCTCCTTGCGTGCGCTAGTGGCCTTCTGTGTGCCCCGGCATTCGCCGACTATCAGTCTACCTGTGCGGGATGCCACGCTTCCACCACTCCGCTGCGCCCTCTTCCATGCGCGCAAAACGAAGTCAACAACTTGCCGAACAGCAGTGGATCAAGTGGTTCGATCAGGGCCGCAAACAACAGGGCCTTTCTGGACTACAAGATTGGCAACGGGATGGGGGGCTTGACGACTTCATCGTTGAGTGCGGCGCAAAGGGACGCCATCGTCGCGGAAATTGGCAGCAGTTGCAGTGTTTCGCAGCCGGTGATTACGAGTGCGGCGCCGCCGGGGGGAACGGTAGGTGTGGCGTACTCGTACTTCGTCACCGCAACTTCGGCACCGGTGATCAGCGGGAATTCCGGACGCAATCCATTGGTTTGTGCGACCTGCTCGGCTGGTTTCACGATTGCAAGCGGCGCTTTGCCGACGGGCTTGACTGTTGATGGCGGAAGCGGCGAGATTTCTGGCACGCCAAGCGTTCGCGGAACGTTTACCGGAACGATTCGTGCGAGCAATCTTGTCGGTACCGCGCCCACTCAGGCCTTTAGTATTTTCATCAATGGCCTTACGCAGGCGGCGCTGACGGCCAATATCAACGGCTCGGCCGCACCACCGGCGTCCAACGCCGGATTGAGCGGCAACTTGACAACGAGCGGCGGCAGCGGAGTTGGCGCCGTCTCATTTGCATCGCTCACGGGGACCATTTGCACAGTCGCCAGTACCACCGTGTCGTACATTGCAGTCGGCACCTGCACGGTGCGCGCGACCAAGGCCGCCGATTCCACCTACAACTCGACGTTCGACGATGTGTCGATCACAGTCAATCAAGGATCGCAGGCGATCACCTTTGCGGCATTGCCCAACAAGCTGACCACCGACCCGCCATTCGTCGTGTCAGCCACGGGCGGCGGTTCAGGCAATCCGGTCACGTTCACGGCCTCCGGAGTGTGCGCCGCCGGTGGAGTCAACGGCTCGACCATTACGCTGACTGGTTCCACAGGATCGTGCACCGTCAGCGCCAATCAGGGCGGCAATTTCAATTTCACCGCCGCACCTACCGTCATGCAGAGTTTCATGGTGAGCGACCCGGCGGCGGAAGTCTTCCCGCCCAACTGCCAGGCGCCCGCGGGATGGACGGTGCCGGCGGGCGCGATCAACGGCTGGAGTGTGGCGACGGATTCCGCGGCCGTGGGTGGGTGCAGCCTGAAATCCGGCCTGCTACCTGATGCAGGGTCGGTCGTCGCGACGTCTGCTTACCAGTTCACTGGCAATTTCCAGGCAGGCTCGATCACCATGACGCGTCGGGTTTCAAGTGAAATCAGTTATGACTGCTTCCGGGTGCTGATCGACGGTAACCAGCAGAGTCTTGGTGCAAACAACTGCGGTGGACTCGGCGGTTACTTTGTTCCCGCGATCAGTGCGATCGGCGACTCAGGCGAAATTGCATTTGGCTCCATCTCCATCCCGATTGCGGCCGGCAACCATACGGTTACGCTTTCGTACGACAAGGACTGGGGTTGCTGCCGCGGCACATCGGATGCCGTGTGGGTCGACCAGTTGTCCATGCCGCTGTTGACC
>DASUDU010000298.1:0-4641 GCA_036275435.1 Usitatibacteraceae bacterium
CTGCTCGTTTGCGATGCGCAAGACCAGCCGGTGTTGGCAACCCTGGCCGAAAAGCTCGCCACGGTGCTGCTGGCCAAGGCTGGCAGCTTGATTCCCGGCGGCGGCCTGTGGCTGCACACCCAGCGCCCGGAGTGGAACGACGCCAACAATGCCCTGGTCGGCAATGGCCTGTCCGTGGTGACGCTGGCGCATCTGCGCCGCTTCCTGGCGTTCCTTGCGCAACTGCCTCCGGCCGGTCGCCCCTTCCAGCTGTCCGCCGACACGCTCGAAGCGCTGGCCGGATTCCGCTCGATCGTTCGCGAGACACCGCTAACCGCGATCGATGACGACGTCGAGCGCCGCACGTTTCTCGATCGCGCAGGCGCGTTGCTCGAACGCTGGCGCAAGGAAGCGTACCGCGGTGCCGCTGCCAGGGCTCCTGCACGCGCGCCGGAAGGCCTATTGCCGGGCATCGCACGGGATCTTCTGCCGCTGGTCGATGCCACGCTAGCGCGCTGCAAGCGCGCGGACGGGTTGTATGAAAGCTATAACCTGGTGGAGTTCTTGCCAGGCAAGGCAACAATCGGGCACCTGTATCCGATGCTCGAAGGGCAAGTTGCGCTCCTGTCTTGCGGACTGTTGACGCTCTCCGAGTCGGTGCGCCTGCTCGATGCGCTGTTCGCCAGTCCGCTGTTTTCAGCCAAGCACGGATCCTTCTTGCTCTACCCTGATCGTTCCCTTCCCGGATTTCTCGAGCGCAACCAATTGGACGCCGACATGCTGGACCTGGCGGTCGTCAAGTCCGTCATCGCAGCGGGACGAACCGACGTGTTGCAGGCGCAAAGCGATGGAACGGTCCGCTTCGCCCCGGAAATTGCCAACCAGCACGATCTTGAAGCCATTGCTGCGGACCTTGGTCCGGCCTTGCCGGAACTCGTGGCTGTTTATGAACGTGTGTTCAGCCACCGGGAATTCACCGGTCGTTCCGGGACCATGTTCGGCTACGAGGGCTTGGGCTGCGTCTATTGGCACATGGTGGCCAAGCTACTGCAGGCGGTGCAAGAGCGTGTCTTCGAGGCTGCGGACCGCAATGCGCCTGAACTCGATGCGCTTTGCGATTACTACCGCCGGATTCGCGATGGCTTGGGCTATCGCAAAAGCGTCCAGGCGTACGGCGCTTTTCCGGCTGACCCCTACAGTCACTCGCCGGGCGAAGGGGGTGCGCAGCAGCCCGGGATGACCGGCCAGGTCAAGGAAGAAATCCTCACTCGCTGGGGCGAACTGGGACTGCGCATGCGCGAGGGACGGGTCCACTTCAACCCGGTGCTGCTCGATGCGGAGGAAATCCCGCTGGGCGGATCCCTCACCTTTACCTGGGCACGTATACCCTATACGTACCGGCGCGGCGAACGCACGTCGATCCGTGTCAACGACGGAACCCGCTGGCAGGATTGTCCAGACCGCAGTTTCGAACCCGCACATGTGCGCGCGGTCGAAGCCGACGTGCATTTTACGGCGCGCTGAGCCCCACCAACCTGGACTTCCCTTCCCGCGATGCCACCGGATCGATTCAACAGCACAACGTCCTCCTCCCTGCGCGGAACACCGGCAGCGCGCGCCTGCACGTGGCAAGCGTCATGAAAGGCGCGGCGCCGGTCCGCCGAACGCGCCGTCTTTTGCTGGGCGCGGGCCTTGCGGCGATGCTCCCGGTCCGCGCGGCGGTACGCCGCAAGCTCACCGTTGCCACGTTTCCGCTGCTGGACGAAATCGTCAAAGCGGCATTGCCGGTGTGGCAGCAAAAACATCCGGATGTTGAAATCCAGATCGTCAGCCGCCAGTATGCGGACCACCACACGGCAATGACCACAGCGCTCTCGACATCGGTTCGCCTGCCCGACGTGATGGCGCTCGAATCCAGTTTCGTGGGCCGGTTTTCGCAAGGCGGCGGCCTGGAGGATCTTGCGCAGGAGCCCTATCGCGTGGACCGTTTTCGGTCGCGCCTGGTCGCCTATGCATACGACCAGGCAGTCAATCGACGCGGCGCGGTCGTGGCGATGCCGACCGATATCGGCCCGGGTACCTTGCTCTATCGCACCGACCTGTTCGCCAAGGCCGGCCTTGGCGAGGCGGACCTTACGCCGTCGTGGGATGCCTATGTCGACGCCGGCATCAAACTCAAGGCTGCGACCGGCGCCTACCTGGTTTCGAATGCGCAGGCAGTGAAGGACATCGTGATCCGCAGCGGCCTGCGCCCCGGGGAAGGGCTCTATTTCGACCAGGAGTCCCGCGTGCTGGTCAACTCGCCGCGTTTTGTGCGGGCCTTCGAACTTGCGCGCAGGGTACGTCGCAACAAACTCGATGCCCGCGTCAGCGCCTGGTCCAACGAATGGGCCGAGGGCTTCCGTCGCGGCACGCTGGCGACCGACCTTTCGGGCGCCTGGATGGTTGGGCAGATGGCCAACTGGGTTGCGCCGAGCACCAAGGGGCTGTGGCGCGCCGCGCAATTGCCGGAGGGCACGTTTGTCGGCTACGGCGGCAGCTACTATGCGATTCCGCGTCGCGCCGCACCGGAGAACAAGGCGCTGGCTTGGGAGTTGATCCAGATGTTGACGCTCGATCGCGCCCAGCAGTTCGCGGCGTTCAAATCGCAGGACGCCTTCCCGGCATTGCTCGAAACCTTCGACGACCCGTTCTTTGCACAACCGTTGCCGTTTCTAGGCGGCCAGCCCGCGCGCCTGCTCTGGCGCGATGCCGCGCGCAAGATCACGGCCACCCAAGTCCACAAGCAGACCAACTTCGCCGACGAGGTGATCGGCACCGAACTCGACAACGTGCTCGACCACGGCAAGGATATCGGTCGCGCCTTGGCGGACGCGGAGCGGCTGCTGGTGCGCCGTGCCCACCGCTGACCATGCGCCTGCCTGCCTTCCTTCGCCTCTCGCCACGTTGGGCACCTTATGTGTTCATCAGCCCCTTCCTGATCCTGTTTGCGGTCTTCGGGGTGTTTCCCCTGCTGTTTTCGCTCTACCTCGCGTTCCAGTCGTGGGAGCCGACCAGCGGACTGCAGGCCATGGATTACGTGGGCCTGGCGAATTTTGCCTTTGCGCTCGAGGACGAATGGTTCTGGAAGTCGCTGAAAAATACCGTATGGCTCGCGGTCGCCAGCGGCGTTCCCCAGCACCTGGTGGCGATCCCGCTGGCGGTGTTCATCCACAACTCATTCAAACGCCTGCGCGACGGCGTGATCGGCGCCTACTTCCTGCCGTACATCACCTCGACCGTGGCGATTGCCATCATGTTCAGTTCGCTATTCTCCAAGGACTTCGGCCTGATCAACGCGGGCCTTTATTCCTTCTTTGGGGTGGAAAACATCGACTGGCTCGGCAAGGCGGAAAACATCAAGCCGGCGATCGCCTTCATCGTGTTCTGGCGCTATCTGGGTTTCAACGTGGTGCTCTACCTGGCCGCCCTGCAGACCATCCCGAAGGATTTGTACGAGGCCGCGACGATGGACGGGGCCGGACGCTGGCAGCAGTTCTTCCATATCACGCTGCCAAGCCTCAAGCCGATGATCCTGTTCGGCGTCATGCTCAGTGTCATCGGCGGCCTGCAACTGTTCGAGGAGCCGTTCATCCTCACCGGGGGAAAGGGCGGCATTGACCAGTCGGCGATGACGTCGGCCGTATACCTGTACCGGATGGCCTTTGACTTCAACGATTTCGGAGGCGCCAGCGCCATGTCCTGGCTGCTGTTCGTCGTCGTTGTGGCGATGACTTGGCTGACCAACCGGGCGTTTCGCCCGCGTGGGGGTGCTGCATGAATGCCACTTTCGGCGACGGCCGCGTCAGCCGCTGGGCCGCCTATTGCATCGTCGGCGTCGGCGCGCTGATCATGCTGGCGCCGTTCTACTTCATGTTCGTGTTCGCGACGCATTCGCGCACCGAGATCTTCAACTTGCCGCCGCCGATGTGGTTCGGCAACGACCTCGTCGCCAACCTGAACATCCTCACCGAACGGTTGCCGTTCTGGCGCAACCTGGGCTGGAGCGTGTATGTCGCCCTGGCCTCGACCGCGCTCACACTGCTGTTTTGCTCCATGGGCGGCTATGCCTTCGCATTGATGGAGTTTCGCTTCAAGAAGGCGCTGTTTGCACTGGTCATGGGCACCATGTTGCTGCCCTCGTTCATGGGCATGATTCCGACATTCATGATCATGGATGCACTGGGCTGGATTGACGAGCAGCGCGCGCTCTACATTCCGGGCGCGGCGAGCGCGTTTGGCATCTTCCTGATGCGCCAGTTTGCGTCCACGGCTGTGCCCAAGGAACTGATCGAGGCGGCGCGCATGGACGGCTGCGGCGAATTCACCATCTACTGGCGCATCGTGCTGCCGCTGCTCAAGCCGGCACTCGGCACGCTCGGGCTGATTACCTTCATCTCGTCCTGGAACAACTTCATGGGGCCGCTCATCGTCATGCGCAGTCTGGAAAACTACACACTGCCTCTGGCGCTGCGCAGCCTGCAAAGCCCGGTCAACACCGAGTGGGGCGCGCTGATGGCCGGCTCGGCCATCGCGACGATCCCGTTGCTGATCCTGTTTGCCGTTTCCTCGCGGCAACTCATTGCCGGCCTGACCGCCGGCGCCGTCAAGTAAACCGCGCGC
>DASUDU010000299.1:0-8407 GCA_036275435.1 Usitatibacteraceae bacterium
TCGTCGTAGATGATGAGGGCATCCTGGCCGCGGTCGCGGAAGTACTCGCCCATCGTGCAGCCCGAGTACGGCGCGATGTACTGCATCGCGGCGGAATCGGAGGCGGCAGCCGCGACGATGATGGTGTAGGCCATTGCGCCATGTTCTTCGAGCTTGCGCACCACGTTGGCGATGGTCGAGGCCTTTTGCCCGATCGCCACATAGATGCAGAACAGGTCCTTGCCTTTCTGGTTGATGATCGTGTCCACCGCCACCGCGGTCTTGCCGGTCTGGCGGTCGCCGATGATCAGCTCGCGCTGGCCGCGTCCGATTGGCACCATCGAATCGATCGACTTGAGGCCGGTCTGCACCGGCTGAGACACCGAGCGGCGGTCGATCACGCCGGGAGCGACCTTTTCGATCACGTCCGTCATTTTCGCGTTGATCGGACCCTTGCCGTCGATCGGCTGCCCCAGCGAGTTGACCACGCGTCCGAGCAGCTCGGGGCCAACCGGCACCTCGAGAATGCGCCCGGTGCACTTGACCGTGTCGCCCTCGGTGATATGCGTGTACTCGCCGAGAATCACCGAGCCGACCGAGTCCCGCTCCAGGTTCAAGGCGAGGCCGAAGGTGTTGCCGGGGAACTCGAGCATCTCGCCCTGCATCACGTCGGCAAGGCCGTGCACGCGGCAGATGCCGTCGGTCACCGAGATCACGCTGCCTTCGGAGCGCTTTTCCGCCGCTCCGGGGAGGTTCTGGATCCGGGATTTGATCAGTTCACTGATTTCGGCCGGGTTGATTTGCATGGTCAACTCCAATACGGGATATCGATTCGTTTCAGGGGTGGGTCTATTTGCAACCCGGGAGAATTCCGGTTATTGCGTTAGCGAAACCGCCATTTTGTCGAGCGCGTCGCGGACCGAGGCGTGCACCACGTCGTCGCCGACCTGGATGCGCGCGCCGCCGATCAGGCTTTCATCGACAACCACTTCGGCCTCGATGCGTTTGCCGTATTTCTTCGCCAGGGATTCCGTGAGCGATTGCCGGTCCGTATCGGTGAGCGGCATCGCCGAGGTAATCACCGCCTTGAGAACGCCGTCGTGCTCGCGCTGCAGGCGCAGGAAATGCTCGGCAATGAACGGCAACAGGCTGGCGCGTTGGTTTTCAATGAGCGTGGCAAGCAGGTTCTTCAAGGGTTCCGGAAAATTGGCCCCGGCCGCCGATGCCAGCAGGCCGGCCTTTTCCGACGCGCTGACCCGCGGGTTGCCCAGCACCGAGGCGGCCTCCCGCATCGTGGCGGCCACACCCATCCGCGCCAACTTGTCGGCATAGCCGGCGATGTCGCCGGCTTCCACCGCCGTGCGGAACGCGGCTTCCGCGTAGGGGCGGGCAACGGTGGTCAGCTCGGCCATTACAGTTGCGCCTTGAGTTGATTCAACATCTCGGCATGGGCTTGTGCATTGACCTCGCGCTTGAGAATTTTCTCGGCGCCGGCCACGGCCAGTTGCGCAACCTGCTCGCGCAACGCGCCCTTGGCCTTGTTGATTTCGAGCTGGATCTGCTCCTGCGCGGCAGCGACGATGCGGTCGGCTTCCGCCTTGGCGGTGGCCTTGGCCTGCTCGATCAGCTGGTTGGCGCGCTTTTCCCCGTCGGAATACATCCCCTGGGCGCGTTCCTTTGCGTCCTGCAGCGATTCATCGCTCTTGCGTGCCGCATCGGCAAGCGCACGCTTGCCGTCCTCGGCCGCCTGCAAGCCGTCGGCAATCTGCTTTTGCCGGGTCTCGATCGCCTTCAACAGCGGCGGCCAGACAAACTGCTTGGCGAACCAAAGGAGGATGAAAAAGGCGACCGCTTGCGCGAGCATCGTGTAGCCGATGTTCATGGTGGCTTCCCTCTTGCGGGCGTCAGCCCGCGCAGTTACTTGATGACGGCGAGCAGCGGGTTGCCGAAGGCGAACAGCATCGCCAGGCCCACGCCGATGATGAACGAGGCGTCGATGAGGCCGAGGAGCAGGAACACCTTGCCTTGCAGCTGCGGCATCAGCTCCGGCTGGCGCGCGGCGCCCTCAAGGAACTTCGAGCACATGATGCCAACGCCGATGCAGGCGCCCGCTGCGCCCAAGCCGATGATGAGGCCGATGCCGATGCCGGTGTAGGCCTGGATCATGGCGAGGAATTGAAGCTTGTCCATGGTTTTTCCTTTCTGCGAAGTGATTGCGTGGTGATTCGAAAACTGCGTCAGTGATGCTCGTGCGCGAGGCTGATGTAGACCACCGTGAGCATCATGAATATGTACGCCTGCAGGGCCACGATCAGGATGTGGAAGATGGCCCAGCCGGCCCCGAGGATGGCGCCGAAGAAGGTCCCGACCAATCCGGTGGCGGCCCACATGCCCAGCAACAGGAAGATGATTTCACCCGCGTACATGTTGCCGTACAGCCGCAGCGAGTGGGACAACGGCTTGGACAGGTACTCGACCAGGTTGAACAGGAAATTGAACACCCAAAGCAGCGGATTGGATCCGAACGGCGCGCAGAACAATTCGTGGATGAAGCCACCCAGGCCTTTGACCTTGACCGCGAAATAGATCATCAGCATCCAAACCGAAAGCGCCAGGGCAAAGGTGGTGTTGACGTCGGCGGTGGGCACCCCGCGCCAGTTGTGCAGGTGGAAGACGTTTTCGTAAACCCACGCCATGATGTCGATGGGCAGGAAGTCCATCGAGTTCATTAGCAACACCCACACGAAGACGGTGAGCGCCAGGGGGGCGACGAACTTGTTGACGTCACCGTGCGAGAAAATTCCGCGCGCCTGGTCGGCAATGAAATCGAACAGCAGTTCGACAAATGCCTGCCGCTTGCCCGGCACACCGGAGGTCGCACCGCGCGCCACCCACCACAAGAAACCGAGGGCAACGACGCCAAGCAAGACCGAGGTGACCAGGGAATCGAGATGGACCGCCGAACCGCCGATGTCCTTGACATTGAAGGTCAGGTGATGATTGATGTATTCGGTCGGGGTCAGCGTTGAGGATGCCATGGGGGAACCAGAAAGAAGCCTCAGGAGGATTTGTCTCGAACAAATACCGCAAACGAAAACACCAGCGTGGCCAGGATGAACGTTCCGACAAAGCCCGGCCCGAACACCTCATCGTAGGTCGAAAACACCAGCCACAACCCGGCGACGATCACCAAAACCTTTACTGCCTCGGCACGCAGCATTCCGCGCAGCGCTTGCTCCGCCGAGCCTCGACCTATCCGGGAAATGACAACGCCGTACGCCGCTCCGGCCACGATGCTGACCGCACCGCCGAGCAACGCGGATACTCCCCAATCGGGGCCTCCCCACCCGGCGAGCACCAGCCCGGCGAGCAGCGTGATTACCACTTGATATTTGAGAACCGTACGAATCGGCTTGCTCTGCACTTGCAACATCGCGACCTCGGTCCGCAGGCAAGCAATCCGAACGATTTTAGCGGTTTTTCCCTTTTCGGGTCAATCTGTTCTGCGGGATGATTGCACCACTGCCGGTATCAGAATCACCCATGTTGCAGTGCAACAAAGCGGCTATCCCTTGATGCCCAGTCGGGCCAGGATGCCGTCCAGCTCATCGAGGCTCGCGAAGGAGATCGTCATCGCGCCGCGCCCCTTCTTGTCCGCTTTCAGTTTGACGGCGGCCGACAGCCGATCGGACAAATCGCTTTCCAGACGGCGAATTTCCGCGTCGCTTTGCGCGGACTTCTTCGGGGATCGGTGGGGCGCCAGCTCACGGGCAACCAGGCGCTCGGCTTCGCGAACCGACAGCGAACGGGCAACGACCTGGTGGGCCAGCTCGACCTGCTTGGCTTTCCCCAGCGCCAACAGCGCGCGGGCATGCCCCATGTCGAGTTTGCCCGTCATCACCATGTCCTGGACGGGCCTGGCAAGCTCGAGCAGCCTGAGCAAGTTGGTCACGGCAGTCCGTGAGCGGCCCACTGCCTGGGCCGCGCGCTCGTGCGTTAACTTGAATTCGTCGATGAGCCGCTTGATGCCCGCGGCCTGCTCGATCGCATTGAGGTCTTCCCGCTGGATGTTCTCGATCAGGCCGATGCCCAGCGCGTGTTCGTCGGGAATGTCGCGAACCAGCGCCGGGACGGTGACCAAGCCGGCCATCTGCGCGGCGCGCCAGCGACGCTCGCCGGCAACGATCTCGAACTTGCCGGGAGACAACTCGCGCACCAGGATCGGTTGAACGATGCCGCGCTCGCGGATCGACCCGGCCAACTCCTCGAGGGCTGCGCTGTCCATGTGGGAGCGCGGCTGGTACTTTCCGGGCTTCAGGTCGCCGACCAGCACTTCACGCAGCGAACCTTCGCTGACGGCCTTGTTCGGGCGGCCGCCGCCGAGCAGGGCATCCAGCCCGCGGCCCAGGCCCCGCGCCTTGTTCATGCCGCCTCCTTGATCGCGATGCCTTGGCGATCCAGAAGCTCGCGCGCAAAGGCGAAATGTGCCTGGGCGCCCTTGCTCGTCGGGTCGTGCAGGATCACCGGCTTGCCAAACGAAGGCGCCTCGGCGATGCGCACGTTGCGCGGAATCACGGTGTTGAACACCTTGTCGCCAAAATGGCTCTTGATCTCAGCCGACACTTGGGCGGTCAGCGACGAGCGCGGGTCGTACATGGTGCGAACCAGGGCTTCGATTTCTATCTCCGGATTGAGATTGCCTTTGACCTTGCGCAGCGTGCCGACGAGATCGGACAACCCTTCAAGTGCATAGTATTCGCATTGCATCGGGATGATCACCGACGAGGCGGCGGTCAGCGCATTGACGGTCAGCATGTTCAGGGCCGGCGGACAATCGATCACCGCAAAATCGTAATCCTCCGCCACCGCGCGCAGCGCATGTTTGAGGCGAAATTCCCGCTCCTCGACGTTCACCAATTCAATTTCGGCGCCGGCCAGTTCGCGATTGGCCGGCAGCACGTCATAGCCAGCGTCGGCATGAACGCGCGCTGCAGCAATGTTGTGGTCGCCGAGCAGCGCGCCGTAGATGGTCTTTTCCAGGGTGTTCTTTTCAATCCCGCTGCCGGTGGTTGCGTTTCCCTGCGGGTCAAGGTCGATCAGCAGGACACGTTGCCCGTAATGGGCCAGGGTGGCGGACAGGTTGACCGCGACCGAGGTCTTGCCGACGCCGCCCTTCTGATTGGCAATGGCGAATACTTTCATCAGGACTCCAGTTTTGCGGCCGCACGCAGGAAGACCAGATGGCGCTGCGCATCCGTCCCGGGGATTCTGAGCGGAACGACACGATCCACCACGACGTTGGCCGGCAGGCGCCCGAGTTCGTCGTGGGGATAGACCCCTTTCATGGCAACCAGGGTTCCCTGGGGCGCAGCCTGGTCCAGTGCCGCGTGGGAGAAATCGTTGAGTTCCGCAAACGCGCGGGAGATGACGACGTCAAACGGCCCGTCGCTCTTGTAGCTTTCCACGCGGCCATGCTCGACGCGGGCATTGGGCAGCTTGAGCAGGCCGATCGCCTGCTGTACGAACGCCACTTTTTTTGCGACGGCATCAATCATGGTCACACGCCACTCCGGCCGGGCAATGGCCAGCGGAATCCCGGGCAGGCCAGCGCCGGTACCGACATCGAGGATTCGACCGGGCGAACCGAGTGGCGCAACGGCAGCCAGGCAATCGAGCAGGTGGGCGGTGACCATCTGTTCGGGCTCGCGGACGGCAGTAAGGTTGTAGGTCTTGTTCCATTTGGCCAACAGGCTAACAAAGCCGAGCAGCTGCGCAACCTGCGCGGGCGCCAGCCGCAGTGCCAACTGATCCAACCCGTTTGTCAAGAGCTCCGAACAAGCCGCTTCCGCGGCCGCCGGCTGGGGGCTTGCGGCCGACATCACGGACGCGCGCCTCGCGGGATGGCGCGTTCGTCACCGCCCGGAGCCAGGCCACGCTTTGCATAAACCAGCAACAGCGAAACCGCCGCTGGAGTGATTCCCTGGATGCGCGCGGCCTGGGCGATGGTTTCCGGCTGGTGCTGGTTGAGCTTGAGCTGCGCCTCCTTGGACAAGCCGCGCAGGGTCGAATAATCGAAGCCGGACGGCAGGCGCGTTTCATGCTGTGCCTGCTGGCGCGCAACCTCATCTTGCTGGCGATCAATGTACCCCTGGTACTTGGCCGCGATTTCGACTTGTTCGACCACCGCAGGTGCGAGCTTGGGCGCGGCGGCAGGATCGAGACGCATCAGCGCCTCGTGGCGCACGCCCGGCCGACGCAGCAGGTCGAACTGCGTGTATTCGCGTTCGATTTCCTTTCCCAGCACCTCCTCAAGCAGCGCCGGCGGGACCCTTCCGGGATGAACCCAGGTTGCCTTGAGGCGAGCGGTTTCGCGCTCGATCGCGTCCCGCTTGGAGGCGTAAGCGGCCCACTGAATGTCTCCTACCAACCCGAGCTTGCGTCCGGTTTCCGTCAGGCGCGCGTCTGCATTGTCCTCGCGCAATTGCAGGCGGTATTCGGCGCGGCTGGTGAACATCCGATAGGGTTCGCTGACGCCGCGCGTCACCAGGTCATCGACCAGCACACCAAGGTACGCCTCGTCGCGGCGCGGGCACCACCCCGCCTCGCCTCGCGCCGCCAGCGCGGCATTGATGCCGGCCAGAAGGCCCTGGGCCGCGGCCTCTTCATAGCCCGTGGTGCCATTGATCTGCCCGGCAAAAAACAGCCCGGAAATCGACTTGGTTTCGAGCGTCGATTTGAGCGCTCGCGGGTCGAAGTAGTCGTACTCGATCGCATAGCCCGGGCGCAGGATGTGGGCGTCCTCCAGGCCTCGGATCGAGCGCACGAGATCCCACTGCACATCGAACGGCAGGGAAGTTGAAATGCCGTTTGGGTAGAACTCGTGCGTGTTCAAACCTTCCGGCTCAAGGAAGATCTGGTGGCTGGGCTTGTCGGCGAAGCGGTGGATCTTGTCCTCGATCGACGGGCAATAACGCGGCCCGACGCCCTCGATGACGCCCGTGAACATCGGCGAACGATCGAGGCCGCCCCGAATGATCTCGTGGGTCTGCTGGTTGGTGTGGGTGATCCAGCAACTAACCTGTCGTGGATGCAGCGCGCTTGAACCCAAGACCGAGAATACTGGGGCCGGTACATCGCCGGGCTGTTCCGTGCACTTCGAAAAGTCAATGCTGCGCCCGTCGATGCGGGGCGGCGTCCCGGTTTTCAGGCGACCAACCGGAAGATCCATTTCACGCAGGCGCGCAGCCAGCGATACGGCGGGCGGGTCGCCGGCGCGTCCGGCAGCAAAATTCTGCAAGCCGACATGGATTTTTCCGGCCAGGAATGTGCCCGCCGTCAGAACCACGGTGCGGGAATGAAAGCGAATGCCCGCTTGCGCCAAAACCCCTGTGGCTATTGGGCTGCGACAGTTATTTTGAACAAGAATGTCATCGACGGCCGACTGAAACAGAACTAGGTTGGGCTGATTTTCCAGCCGGTTACGAATTGCCGAGCGATAGAGGACACGGTCAGCCTGCGCCCGTGTGGCCCGCACTGCGGGACCCTTGCTCGCGTTGAGCACGCGGAATTGAATCCCGGCCACATCGGTGGCCAAGGCCATCGCGCCGCCCAATGCATCGACTTCGCGAACCAGATGCCCCTTGCCAATTCCGCCGATCGAGGGATTGCAGGACATTTGGCCCAGCGTTTCGATCGAGTGGGTTAGCAGCAGCGTCCTTGCGCCGGTGCGCGCGGCCGCGAGGGCGGCCTCGGTGCCGGCATGGCCGCCGCCCACGACGATAACGTCAAAATTTGATCGGTAGTCCATTTCCCGGGGGTTAGGCAGATGGATTGGGGCAGGCTGCGCAGGATCGCGCGGAACCGCGCATTTTAGGGCAGTTGTGCGGCGGTGGCTACTTTCACGGGGCCCGGGTTGGGCGGTCCGATCCGGAAGCGCGCTTACTTGCCGATACAGAAGTGGGCGAAAATCCGGGCGAGAAGATCGTCGGCTGTGAACTCCCCGGTGATTTCACCCAGGGCGCGGTGTGCCAGGCGAAGTTCTTCGGCGAACAACTCCGGCGCACTGGCGACCGCCTTCGCCCGCTCCAGTTGGTCGCGCGCCCGACGCAGGGCATCAAGATGGCGCGCCCGGGCCAGGAACACCCCCTCGCCTTCGGATTGCCAGCCCGCGACTTCCAAAAGCCACTCGCAAAGCGCCGCCACACCTTCGCCGGTAAACGCCGAAACCATGAGCCGAACCTGCTTCGGGTCCGGGTTCGTTTCACGTGAAACAACCGGCGGGTACAAGTCGATCTTGTTGTACACCCATGCAATCGGAAGGTCGTTGGGAAGGCGCGCGATGATCTCGGCCTCCTCTTTGCCTGCCAGCGTTCCGGATTCGATGATCAACAGCGCCGCTCCCGCGCGGCGCACCGCTTCCCAGGTCCGG
>DASUDU010000300.1:0-2707 GCA_036275435.1 Usitatibacteraceae bacterium
GAGACCGCGCGTTACGTGCAGAACAGCGTCGCGCGTTCGGCGCCCGGGTGCCGGATTCTCCGGAACGATCAGCTCTTGTGGTAAATCTGCGCCCCCCTCTTCATGAACTCCACCGCCTTCACCTCCATCCCCTTCTTCAACGCCTCCTCCTCGGCCAGGCCCTGCGCCTTGGCAAAGTCGCGCACGTCCTGGGTGATTTTCATCGAGCAGAAATGCGGCCCGCACATGGAGCAGAAGTGCGCGAGCTTGGCGCCGTGCTGCGGCAGAGTCTCGTCGTGGAATTCGCGAGCCTTGTCGGGATCCAATCCCAGGTTGAATTGGTCCTCCCAGCGGAATTCGAAGCGCGCTTTCGACAACGCGTTGTCACGCATCTGCGCCCCGGGGTGGCCCTTGGCCAGATCCGCCGCATGCGCGGCGACCTTGTAGGCCATGATGCCGTCCTTGACGTCGGTCTTGTTCGGCAGTCCCAGGTGTTCCTTCGGCGTTACGTAACAAAGCATGGCGGTGCCGTACCAGCCGATCATCGCCGCGCCGATGGCGGAAGTGATGTGGTCGTAGCCGGGCGCGATGTCAGTGGTCAGCGGGCCCAGCGTGTAGAACGGCGCTTCGTGGCAGTACTTCAGTTGCAGGTCCATGTTCTCCTTGATCAGGTGCATCGGCACATGGCCGGGGCCCTCGATCATCACCTGCACGTCGTGCTTCCAGGCGATTTGGGTCAGTTCACCGAGCGTCTTCAATTCGGCAATCTGCGCTTCGTCGTTGGCGTCAAAGCCCGAGCCGGGCCGCAGGCCGTCGCCCAATGAAAACGACACGTCGTAGGCCTTCATGATTTCGCAGATGTCTTCGAAATGCGTGTAAAGGAACGACTCCTCGTGGTGCGCGAGGCACCACTTGGCCATGATGGAACCACCGCGCGAGACGATGCCGGTCAGGCGCTTGGCGGTCATGGGAATGAACGGCAATCGCACGCCGGCGTGGATGGTGAAGTAGTCGACGCCCTGCTCGGCCTGCTCGATCAGCGTGTCGCGGAAGATCTCCCAGGTCAGTTCCTCGGCCTTGCCGTCGACTTTTTCCAGCGCCTGGTAGATTGGCACCGTGCCGATCGGCACCGGGGAATTCCGGATGATCCACTCGCGCGTCTCGTGGATGTGCTTGCCGGTGGACAAATCCATCACCGTGTCGCCGCCCCAGCGGATTGCCCAGGTCATCTTTTCGACCTCCTCGCCGATGGACGAGGACACGGCCGAGTTGCCGATGTTGGCGTTGATCTTCACCAGGAAATTGCGGCCGATGATCATCGGTTCGATTTCCGGGTGGTTGATGTTGGCCGGGATGATGGCGCGGCCCTTGGCGACCTCCTCGCGCACGAATTCGGGGGTGATGAAGCTTTGGATATTGGCGCCGTATGATTGGCCCGCATGCTGGCGCGTCACCACCTCCGGATGGTTCTTCAGCATCCACTCGCGGTTCTGGTTTTCGCGGATCGCGATGTATTCCATCTCCGGCGTGACGATGCCCTGTCGCGCGTAGTGCATTTGCGACACGTTCTTGCCGGGTTTGGCGCGGCGCGGCTGGCGCTTCAGGTTGAAGCGCAATTCCGCCAGCTTCGGATCGTGCAGCCGCTCTACGCCATAGGCGGAACTGGGGCCGGCCAGATGTTCGGTGTCGCTGCGGGCGTCGATCCACGGCGCGCGTAACGCGGCAAGCCCGGAACGGATGTCGATTTTCACCGTCGGGTCCGTGTACGGGCCCGACGTGTCATAGACAAACACCGGCGGGTTCTTCTCGCCGCCAAAGCTGGTCGGTGTGTCCGACTGCGAGATCTCGCGCATCGGCACGCGGATGTCCGGACGCGACCCTTCGATATACACCTTGCGGGAATTGGGCAGCGGCTGGACCGCCGCCTCGTCAACATGGGCGGTGGACTCGAGGAACGGGGCGGGGGAAACGACGGCATTCATGGCAACACTCCTGGGCGAAGGCAAAGCCGGCGGGAGCGCCGTGCTTCCCTACGCCGACATTAATCGGATCAGGTTCGAAGGGTGATTTCTCATCTCGGCGCCGCTTGCTGGGCGCGAGAACCCCTAGCACAGGCGCTACCATACCCCAATCCGTCCGACCCATCAAACCGGGGCCCGCCCGATGTCGCGCTTGACCCTGGGGCCAAGGAGCGGTATCTTACTGACTGATTGGTCATTTAAGTCAAATGAGCGCGACCGCGAAAGTCATTGAACCCCGCTGGGAACGGCGCAAGGACGCCCGTCCCGGGGAGTTGCTCGCCGCCGCCCTCGACCTGTTTGTTGAAAAGGGTTTTGCTGCAACCCGGCTTGAGGACGTGGCGCGCCGGGCCGGTGTCTCCAAGGGCACCTTGTATCTGTATTTCGACAGCAAGGAAGAACTGTTCAAGGCGGTGATCCGCGAAAGCTACCTGCCGTC
This sequence comes from Usitatibacteraceae bacterium, assembly GCA_036275435.1. Lineage (GTDB taxonomy): Bacteria > Pseudomonadota > Gammaproteobacteria > Burkholderiales > Usitatibacteraceae > UKL13-2. The sequence goes on from DASUDU010000300.1 coordinate 2,437, forward strand.
GCTGATGCATGGTGAATCGCTGCTCAAGGACTTCACCGGCAGCGCCGAGCAATTGCTGCGCGCGTTCCTGCGCATGTGGTGGGACGAGGTCGGGGAAACAAAGCAGGCGGGGCTCACCAAGCTGGTGATCGCCGAGGCCGGAAACTTCCCGGAGATCGCGCGCTTCTACCACGATGAAGTGATCCAGCGCGCCAACGCCCTGTTGCGACACGCCATCGAACGCGGCGTGCAATCGGGCGAATTCCAGCCGGTCAACGAGCAGTATGCGCAT
>DASUDU010000301.1:0-3096 GCA_036275435.1 Usitatibacteraceae bacterium
ATCAGGTGGGCACGCCTGTTTCTTTGTGCACTGCGAAAACCCGAGCGCCGCACCGGTAAAATAAGCGTTGATCCTTCCCGCAAAGCCACATGCCCCTTCCGCCTCCTGCAAGCGACCGCAAGGCCCTGCATCACCGTGAAATCCGCGTCGTCGGCTTCGCGCGCGAGGACGGTATGTTCGACATCGAGGGCCAGCTGCTCGACTACAAGGAGGTCGATTTCAACCTTGCGAGCGGCCTGCGGCGGGCCGGCGAGCCGGTCCACACGATGTGGCTGCGCATCACCGTCGATCGCAAACTGGTGATCCACGATGCCGCCGCGGCCACCGATGCCATGCCCTACGCGGGCTTTTGCGAGACCATCACCGGCGAGTACCGCAAGCTCGTCGGGCTGCACATCGGGCCCGGTTTCAAGGACAAGCTGCGTCACCTGCTGGGCGGGACCCACGGCTGCACGCACCTGACGGAACTGGTCAACACGGTCGCGACCACGGCATTCCAGACGCTGGCTGGGGCCGGGGCGCAGGACCCGCAACGCAAGCCGTTCCAATTGGACCGCTGCCACGCGCTCAAAAGCAGCGGGCCGGCGGTGGCGCGCTATTATCCGCGCTGGTTTTCCGGTCATCGGGAATAACCCTTTGTGCGCGAAGCCGGGGTACGGCGCGCGTTGCTAGAATAGTCCCTCCGGTTTGTTGGAGCGGGCTTCCCCGCCCGGCCCGCCCGGCCCCGTCGTTGCGACGACTTTCCTCACCTCGTTAGGCTTTCCCGATGAACGTTCACGAATACCAAGGCAAGGAGATCTTGCGCAAGTTCGGCGTCGCGACCCCGCGCGGCGTCGCCTGCTATTCCGTCGATGAGGCGGTCAAGGCCGCCGAATCGCTGGGCGGCAAGGTCTGGGTGGTCAAGGCGCAGATCCACGCCGGAGGCCGCGGCAAGGGCGGCGGCGTCAAGGTCGCCAAGTCGCTCGACGAGGTGCGCCAGTACGCCGGCCAGATCCTCGGCATGACGCTGGTGACGCACCAGACCGGCCCCGAGGGCCGTGTGGTCAAGCGGCTGTTGATCGAGGAGGGCGCCGACATCAAGAAGGAACTGTATGTCGGCATGGTCGTCGACCGCGCCAGCCAGCGCGTCACCCTGATGGCCTCGAGCGAGGGCGGCATGAACATCGAGGATGTGGCGCACAACACGCCGGAAAAAATCCACAAGGTGGCGATCGACCCGGACAGCGGGTTGTCGACGCGCGATGCCGAGGACGTGGCGCGCAAGATCGGCATCCCCGAGCAGGCCGTCGCGCAGGGCGCGCAGTTCATGCAGGCGCTCTACAAGGCGTTCGACGAATGCGATTGCTCCCTGGCCGAGATCAACCCGCTGATCTATACAGGCGACAACAAGGTCCTGGCGCTCGATGCCAAGCTCAACTTCGATTCCAATGCGTTGTACCGGCACCCCGAAATCGTCGCCATGCGCGACCTCGATGAAGAGGACCCGGCGGAAATCGAGGCCTCCAAGTTCGACCTCACCTACATCTCCCTGGACGGCAACATCGGCTGCCTGGTCAACGGCGCGGGCCTGGCGATGGCGACCATGGACGTCATCAAGCTCTACGGCGGCAACCCGGCCAACTTCCTCGACGTCGGCGGCGGCGCGACAGTCGAAAAAGTGACCGAGGCATTCAAGATCATGCTGAAGAACCCCAACATCAAGGCGATCCTGGTGAACATCTTCGGCGGCATCATGAAGTGCGACGTCATCGCCACCGGCGTGGTGACAGCCGCCCGGGAGGTGCACCTGTCGGTGCCGCTCGTGGTGCGCATGAAAGGCACCAACGACGCCCAGGGCAAGCAGATCCTCAAGGATTCCGGCCTGCCGATCATCTCGGCCGACAACATGGCGGAAGCGGCGGAAAAAGTGGTCGCCGCGGCCAAAGGAAACTAGACATGTCGATCCTCATCAACAAGAACACCCGGGTCATGACGCAAGGCATTACCGGCAAGACCGGGCAGTTCCACACCAAGATGTGCAAGGAATACGCCAACGGCGCGAACTGCTTTGTCGCGGGGGTTACCCCAAAGAAGGGCGGGCAGAGCTATGAAGGCATCCCGATCTTCGATTCGGTCAAGGAGGCAAAGGACAGGACCGGCGCCACTGTGTCGGTGATCTACGTGCCACCGCCGTATGCCGCCGCCGCCATCGACGAAGCGGTGGACGCAGGGCTGGACCTGGTGATTTGCATCACCGAGGGCATCCCGGTGCGCGACATGATCAAGACCCGGAAGCGGATGGAAGGCAGGAAGACCATCCTGATCGGGCCGAACTGTCCCGGCATCATCACGCCGGACGAAATCAAGATCGGCATCATGCCGGGCCACATCCACAAGAAGGGGCGCATCGGCGTGGTGTCGCGCTCGGGCACGCTCACCTATGAAGCCGTCGGTCAATTGATGGACCTGGGACTCGGCCAATCGAGTTGCGTCGGCATCGGCGGCGACCCGGTCAATGGCTTGAAGCACATCGACGTCATGAAGCTGTTCAACGAAGACCCGGACACGGATGCGGTCATCATGGTCGGCGAAATCGGCGGTGACGCCGAGGAAACCTGCGCCCGCTGGGTCAAGGACCACATGAAAAAACCGGTGGTCGGCTTCATCGCCGGTGTCACCGCGCCGCCGGGCAAGCGCATGGGACATGCGGGCGCCATCATCTCCGGGGGCAAGGGCACGGCGCAGGAAAAACTCGCGGTGATGGAGGAGTGCGGCATCAAGGTCACGCGCAATCCGGCGGACATGGGAAAGCTCCTGAAGTCGATCCTGTAATTCCTCCGCGCACCGGCTGGAAACGGCTGCTTCGGCAGCCGTTTTTCATGGGCGCGGTGCATACTGTCGGAAACCATGAGCGGCGCTCCCATGATCTCCCCCTACCCGCACCTCCTCGCCCCGCTGGACCTAGGATTCACCACGCTGAAGAATCGCGTCCTGATGGGCTCGATGCACACCGGCCTGGAAGACCACGTGCGCGATTTCCCCAAACTGGCCGCCTATTTCGCCGAACGCGCGAGGGGCGGCGTCGGGCTGATCGTCACCGGCGGCTTCGCGCCCAAC
>DASUDU010000302.1:0-2449 GCA_036275435.1 Usitatibacteraceae bacterium
GAGATCGCCTGGCGCATCGAGTCGGTGACCTTGTCGCCGTACAGGATGGTCGTGCCGTGGACGTGGCGCGCGGCGCGGCCGATGGTCTGGATCAGCGAGCGCGTCGAGCGCAGGAAGCCTTCCTTGTCGGCATCGAGGATCGCCACCAGCGAGACCTCGGGGATGTCCAGCCCCTCGCGCAGCAGGTTGATGCCGACCAGCACGTCGAACACGCCGGAGCGCAGGTCGCGGATGATCTCGACGCGCTCCACGGTGTCGATGTCCGAATGCAGGTAGCGCACCTTGATGCCGTGCTCGGCGAGGTAATCGGTGAGGTCCTCGGACATGCGCTTGGTCAGCGTGGTCACCAGCACGCGTTCGCCCGCGGCGATGCGCAGCTTGATCTCGCCGAGCAGGTCATCGACCTGCGTCGAGGCCGGGCGCACATGCAGCGTCGGATCGACCAGGCCGGTGGGCCGCACCACCTGCTCGACCACCTGGCCGGCGTGCGCCGCCTCGTAGTCGGCCGGCGTGGCGGAGACGAACACGGTCTGACGCATCATCGCCTCGAATTCGGCGAACTTCAGCGGGCGGTTGTCGCAGGCCGAAGGCAGGCGGAAGCCGTAGTCGACGAGGTTTTCCTTGCGCACCCGGTCGCCCTTGTACATGCCGCCGACCTGCGGGATGGTGACGTGGCTCTCGTCGATGATCATCAGCGCGTTCTTCGGCAGGTAGTCGACCAGCGTCGGCGGCGGCTCGCCGGGCTTGCGGCCCGACAGGTGCCGCGAATAATTCTCGATGCCCTTGCAAAAGCCGATCTCATTGAGCATCTCCAGGTCGAAGTGCGTGCGCTGCTCGATGCGCTGCGCCTCGACCAACTTGTTCTCCTTGACGAACCAGGCGATGCGCTCGCGCAGTTCGGCCTTGATGCCCTCCAGCGCGCCGAGCACGGTCTCGCGCGGGGTCACGTAGTGGCTCTTGGCGTAGACGGTGAAGCGCGGCAGCTTCTGCAGCGTGTGGCCGGTGAGCGGGTCGAACATCGACAGCGCGTCGATCTCGTCGTCGTACAGCGACACGCGCAGCGCCGCCTCGGCGCTTTCCGCCGGGTAGATGTCGATCGAGTCGCCGCGCACGCGAAACGTGCCGCGCTTGAAATCGAGCTCGGCGCGCGTGTACTGCATGGCGGTGAGCTGGCGGATCATGTCGTGCGCGGTGAATTTGTCGCCGCCGCGCAGCAGCATGCGCATCGAATAGTAGTCGGACGGGTCGCCGATGCCGTATATGCACGACACCGTGGCGACGATGATCGCGTCGTCCCGCTCGAGCAGCGTCTTGGTCGCCGACAGGCGCATCTGCTCGATGTGCTCGTTGATCGACGAGTCCTTCTCGATGAACAGGTCGCGCGAGGGCACGTAGGCTTCCGGCTGGTAGTAGTCGTAGTACGAAACGAAGTACTCGACCGCGTTCTCCGGGAAGAACTCGCGGAACTCCGCGTAGAGCTGCGCCGCCAGCGTCTTGTTCGGCGCCATCACCAGCGCCGGCCGGCCGATTTGCGCGATGACGTTGGCCATCGTGTAGGTCTTGCCCGAGCCGGTCACGCCCAGCAGGGTCTGGAACGACAGCCCGTCGCGGATCCCTTCGATCAGCTTCTCGATCGCCTGCGGCTGGTCGCCGGCGGGGGGAAAGGGCTGGTTGAGCTTGTAGGGGCTGTCGGGAAACGTCAGGAGCGGCATCTGTATATTTTAACAGCGCGACCAGCCGCGCTTTCCCAATGGCGCGGCCGCGCCGCGCCGGTCGCCCGGATTCAGAATGTGAGCTGCACCCCGGCCTTGAGCGCCCGGCCCGGCAGCGGCGCCAGGGCACGGATGGTATCGATCGACGAGGCGTTGTAGGCCAGCCGGTCGCCGATGTTGGTCGCCTTGACGAACAGGAGCGCATTGTTGCCGCCCCAGCCGGCGCGGTAGGTCAGCGCGGCATTCCACAAGGTGAAAGCCGGCGTGGCGCCGACAGTGTCGGATGCGGGCACGCGCGACTGGCGCGCGGCGTGGTCGAACTCGACGCGCGCCGCCCAGGGGCCGTGGGTCCAGGCCGCCGCGCCGCGCAAGCGCAGTGGCGCGATCCGCGGCAACGGCTCGCCATGGCTGCGGTCGTCGGCGCGCGTCAGGTCGGATTTCAATTCGAGATCGAGCGCATGCGGCCCGTCGAGGGCGCGCCAGGTGGCTTCGATTTCAAACCCGGCAAGCCGCGCACGCACGCCTTGGTAACGGAACTCCGGCAGGATCGTTGCGCTGCACGCCGACTCGCGCGAGGTGCCGTCGCCGCAATCGGTGACGCTGCCGGCGGCGCCGTTGCCTTCGCTGTCGCGCGTGAGGCCGCTGCGGCGCAGCGTGATGAACTCGCCGAAGCGGTTGGCGTACACGCCGACTTTCAGGCTGTCCCGCCCGGTCTTGTCGAATTTCCATTGCACGCC
>DASUDU010000303.1:0-6499 GCA_036275435.1 Usitatibacteraceae bacterium
CTCCCCATGAAAATCCTCGTCCCCGTCAAACGCGTGGTGGACTACAACGTCAAGGTCCGCGTCAAGGCCGACCAGAGCGGAGTCGACCTCGCCAACGTCAAGATGTCCATGAACCCGTTCGACGAGATTGCCGTCGAGGAAGCGCTCAAGATCAAGGAAGCGGGGCACGCCGCCGAGGTTGTCGCGGTCTCGATTGGCGTCACGCAGTGCCAGGAGACATTGCGCACTGCCATGGCCATGGGCGCCGATCGCGGCATCCTCGTCGAAACTGCTGCCGAGATCCAGCCGCTGGCCGTTGCCAAGCTCCTGAAGGCGCTGTGCGACAAGGAAGCGCCCGGCCTGGTGATCCTCGGCAAACAGGCCATCGACGATGATTCCAACCAGACCGGGCAGATGCTCGCCGCGCTGCTCAACTGGTCGCAGGCGACGTTTGCCTCGAAGGTGAGCGTCGGTACGGGCGAGGTGACGGTGGTGCGCGAGATCGACGGCGGGCTGGAGACGATCGTCGTCAAGCTGCCGGCCATCGTGACTGCGGACCTGCGCCTGAATACGCCGCGCTACGCCACGTTGCCGAACATCATGAAGGCGAAGAAAAAGCCGCTCGACATCGTCACGCCGGAAGCGCTTGGCGTGGATGTTGCGCCGCGGCTGGCGACGCTCAAGGTGGTCGAGCCGCCCAAGCGCAAGGGCGGGGTGATGGTGGCGGACGTCGCCGCCCTGGTCGACAAGTTGAAGAACGAAGCGAAGGTGATTTGATTCGCCGGATCCGGCAAATCCAGGCATCCCCGCACTGGGGGAAATTTTTCCGATGAATCGAAAGTCCGACACGACGGACACCCTGTTGAAAAGACCAATTCCATGACAATCCTCGTCATCGCCGATCACGACAACCAGCACCTGCGCTCGGGAGTCACCAATGCCATTGCCGCCGCGCAAAAGATCGGCGGCGACATCCACGTGCTGGTCGCGGGCAGTGGCTGCGCGTCGGCGGCTTCGGCGGCGGCGGCAGTTTCCGGCGTCGCCAAGGTGCTCGTGGCCGACGCGGCGCATTACGCGCAACCCGTAGCGGAGAACCTTGCGCCGCTGGTCGCAGGGCTCGCCAAAGGCTACTCGCATGTGCTGGCGCCGGCCAATGCGCCCGGAAAGAACCTGATGCCGCGCGTGGCGGCCTTGCTGGATGTGGCGCAGATCTCGGATGTCCTGGCGGTGGAGTCGGCCGATACGTTCGTGCGGCCCATTTATGCCGGCAATGCCTTCGCCACGGTGCAGTCGCGCGATGCGATCAAGGTCATTACCGTGCGCACCACCGGCTTTGATGCGGTTGCCGCAACCGGCGGCAACGCGACGATCGAGAACATCGCCGCCGGCCCGGATGCGGGCGTGTCGCGCGTGACCGGCCAGGAGCTTTCCAAATCGGATCGCCCCGAGCTTGCCGCGGCGAAGCGTGTGGTGTCCGGCGGTCGCGGCCTGGGCGATGGGGACAAGTACCGCGCCGTGCTCGAGCCCCTGGCCGACAAGCTGGGCGCGGCGCTGGGCGCATCGCGCGCCGCGGTCGATGCCGGCTTCGTGCCCAACGACTATCAGGTCGGGCAGACCGGGAAGATCGTCGCACCCGAACTGTATATTGCCGTCGGCATTTCCGGCGCCATCCAGCACTTGGCTGGCATGAAAGACAGCAAGGTCATCGTCGCCATCAACAAGGACCCGGAAGCGCCGATTTTCCAGGTGGCCGATTACGGCCTGGTTGGCGATTTGTTTACCGTTGTCCCGGAGTTGACGGCGGCGCTGTGACCATGAATTCCGATGTTCTTTTTTGGTCGTCGCCGCGAAGGCGGGGACCTCTAACTAGGAAGTTGACTTTGCGCTACAAAGAAACCATTTTCGGCTAGAGGTCCCCGCCTTCGCGGGGACGACAGAAGAAGGCAAGGAACGACTTGCACCGATGCCTTGGCACTTGAACCCCTGACCGCTTCCTCTTGTCTCACGCAATGACCACTTCCTGACCCGGATCCCCCATGAGCAACTACACCGCCCCCTTGAAGGACATCAACTTCCTGCTCAACGATGTGATCGGCCTCGAGCGTGTGGCCGCGCTGCCGGGCTGCGAGGAGGTCTCGCGCGAGCTGGTCGAGCAGATCCTCGCGGAAGCGGGCAAGTTTTCCGCCGAAGTCGTGGCGCCGATCAATCGTAGCGGCGATACCGAAGGCGCGAAGTGGAAGGATGGCGCGGTGACCACCGCCAAGGGTTTTCGCGAGGTGTACCAGCAGTATGTGGAGGGCGGCTGGAGCGGCCTGGCCGGCCCGGTCGAGTTTGGCGGGCAGGGCCTGCCGCACCTGGTGGCGATCCCGGTTTCGGAAATGTTGGGCTCGGCCAGCATGGCCTTCAAGCTCTGCCCGCTGCTCACCAATGGCGCGGTCGATGCGCTGATGACGCATGCCGGCCAGGAGGTGAAGGAGAAGTTCCTGCCCAAGATGGTGGCCGGCGAATGGACCGGCACCATGAACCTGACCGAGCCGCAGGCCGGCTCGGATCTCGCCCTGGTGCGCAGCAAGGCAACGCCGCAGGCCGACGGCACCTACAAGATCACCGGGCAGAAGATCTTCATTACCTACGGCGAGCATGATTTCACCGAGAACATCATCCACCTTGTGCTGGCGCGCATCGACGGCGCGCCGGAAGGGGTGAAGGGGATTTCGCTGTTCGTCGTGCCGAAGTTCAACGTCAATGCCGACGGCTCGCTCGGCGCGCGCAACGACGTCCAGTGCGTCTCGATCGAGCACAAGCTCGGCATCCACGGCAGCCCGACTTGCGTGATGGCCTACGGCGACAACGGCGGTGCGACCGGCTACCTGGTCGGCGAGGCCAACCGCGGGCTCGAATACATGTTTGTGATGATGAACGCCGCGCGGCTGGGCGTTGGGCTGGAAGGGGTTTCGATTTCCGAGCGCGCCTACCAGCACGCCTGTGTCTGGGCGCGCGAGCGCCTGCAAGGGCGGCCCGTGGTGCCGATGCCGGGCAACCCGAAGACGGTGGCCATCGTCCACCACCCGGACATCAAGCGCATGCTGCTGACCATGCGCGCCTACACCGAAGCGGCGCGCGCGCTGATCTATTGGACGGCGGGCTGCCTCGATGTGGCTGAGCGTTCGACCGACGACCAGGACAAGCGCAGCAACCAGTCGCTGGTGGACCTGATGATCCCGATCGTCAAGGGCTGGAGCACGGAGGCGGGGATCGAGGTCGCTTCGCTGGGCGTGCAGGTGCACGGCGGCATGGGATACGTCGAGGAAACCGGCGCCGCGCAGTATTACCGCGATTCGCGCATTTCGACGATTTACGAAGGCACCACCGGCATCCAGGCCAACGACCTGGTGGGGCGCAAGGTTGGGCGCGAGGGCGGGCAGACCATGCTGGCGCTGATCGCGGAGATGGATAAGACCACTGCCGCGTTGAAATCCGCGGACGATGCGGTGCTGCGCGGCATCGGTGCGTCGCTCGCCGCTTCGATCAGCGAACTCAAGCGCGCCACCGAATGGATCGTCACCATGTGGGGCAACTCGCAAGGCGCGGTTATGGCCGGCGCCGTGCCGTACCTCAAACTGGCCGGCACCGTCACCGGGGGATGGATGATGGCACGCGCGGCGACCGTTGCGGCCCGGCAACTGGCTGCCGGTGGCGACAGCGAGTTTCTCAAAGCGAAACTCATGACCACGCGCTTTTACGCGGCGCACATCCTGCCGCTGGCAGGCAGCTTTGCCGATGTCGTGACCGGCGGCGCGGACAGCGTGCTGGCGATGGAAGAGGCGTATTTCTGACCTTCCCGCCGGCGTAAGGGTCCGTCCAAGCCACGCGCACGATGTTGCCACATCGCTGGTTGAGATCAAACTTGAGCCGGTTGGTGTTTGACAGCGTTGCTCTTCCGGCAAACACCCGATTTGGGCATTTATACGCGGCTTGCGGATGTTTGAGTCCGACCGCCTGAGGTCGAGTGCGTTTTGCGCGCCTTGTTGCGCGGAAACGTCCAAGCGGTCCGGCCAACAGGGAAATTCGTGAGGTGCCGCATTCGAACCGTCATTTGCTGCGGCCGTGGGGGTGGATTTGTTTGAAGCGGCTCAACGTGCAAATTTGGACAGGATTTTGAAACGGCCGGTGGAGCGGTCGAATAGCGCACATGCATTCACCCGGATCGGGTGCAACCCGGGCACGCCGGATGCAGAAATTGTCGCCGAAGTTGAGAAAGCGGTGCGGTTTTTCCGTGCTGCCGCCTGCTTGTTGGCTCCGCTGCCGGCCGATGCGGAGATAAATTTGAGAAAATGGGACCAGCAATTCCAATGCTGCGATGCGCACATGAGTCTGGCAATACCTGACGCCGTGCGCGTACTGTCCGAACCACGGGCCGGAATAGCCGCTTATATCCAACGGCCCTCCCGACCCCCTGAGCATCTGCAGAGCGCGACTTAATTCGTCGTAGCTGCCATCTGCCGGCGCTCGTCGCGCAGTTTGCGTACGCGATCGTGGTTCGCCGTTGCGCCTTCATACTGCTTTTCCACCAGTGCCTTGACGTGAGCGGGCAGGTCCTCCTGCAAGGCTTTGCGATAAGCGGCCACAGCCGCGTCTTCCGCCCGCTCGCATTCCTCGAGGACCGCAAGATCATCGTTGCTGGCGACGGCTGACTTGATATTGATCCAGGCGCGGCGCAGCAAACCGCCGGTGCTGCCATGCTCGGCAGGCTCGCCGCCATGATGCAGCACTTCGACGTTCAATTCGCGGATCGCGTCGTTGCAGTCTTGCGCGCGTGTCACAAAATAGGCCTTCAGCATCGCGTCTTTTGCGCCTTCGGCACAGGTTTGAAAGCCGGCAGCGCCGTCGCGCGATGTTTCGACCAGGTCATTCATTACGCCGGCAATTTGTGCGTTGTTCATTTGATTCTCCAGTGGGTGACGTTCGAGCGCTCATGCTGACAAGTGGGCACCGGAATCGTCTGTGCGCAAAGCCTCGGAACAAGTCGGCGAAGTTCGCCAACATCTTTGCGGCAGGCACTGGTGTTGGCACTGTTGTTTGCCTGCCGGGAACCAAAACCCGCAGGCCGTCATTTGGCGGTCCGTGACGGCGGTTCACATGGTCGGGTGAGTGCGGCGAAAGCGTACTGACTAGTCGCCGCCCGCATCGTCTTTGGATCTTTCGGCAGCGTTGGACGGTTGACCCGTCACGGGTTGCTCATCCAGTGCCGCAAGCACCAGATCCGGGTTCATTGACTGCTGTAAAGCCGCCGCCGCGGGATCATGCCGGTCCGGCACACCGGGCAAGTCACGCCGCAATTCTTCCAGAAGGTCGATCAGCTTGGCCGCCTTCTGCTCCGTCAGCAGGGTCACTTTCAGGTCAAGATGCGCCCGCCGTTCTTCGAGTTGGGCAAGTCGGTTCTGCGTCGCCAGTACCACATTGGTGGTGATCAATGCGCCAAGGCTGACGATGCCCTGAAGCCAGAAATAGGGGGGCGGGTCGAATTCGCCGCTGCCGGTCGCGCGCAGGATGGCGTTGAACACGATCCACAGTGCGGCAAAGACCAGGATGATCCCCAGGAATGCCGGCCGACCGATGAAGCCGCTGAACCGCTCAACCAGCCGCTGCGAGCTGCTCAGCTTTTCTTGCTCGCGTGTGTAGAACTCGAGGATCGCCTTGAGGTTCTGGCTGATCTGATCGCGCTCAGCATCGAGCGGCGAGGAGTGCAACGGTGGTTCCTCGGCGGGCGCGGGCTTCATCGGATTCAAAGAAGTTGGCAGGGTCTGGTAATTGGTGCGGGCCTGGCTTTTCACCTGAGCCGCGCGAAAAGTCAAGCACACGCGGCTGGGATGCGCCGAAAACTCCGGCTGCAACTGCGGTGAATGGATATTTGCTGCTGTCGCTGAAGAAAATCAACTTCCATTTCGGCGCGGCGATAAACGCGGCGGAGTCGCCCGTGAAGGCCACAGTGCTGCTGCCGTTTCTGTCGACGGAAGAAGGCCGCAAACTGTTCCTTGCCAAAGGCGTGATGGCGCCACGACGCACACGCAAACTGAAGCACTGGCGCGCCTTCCAGGCCGAAAACAGCGGCAACACCGCGCCAATTGGCGGCGTATGCCATTCCTGGCTGGTGTACCGATGAAGTGAACGGCAAAGCTACTTCCTGCCCCCCGATACCAGCAGAAACACCCCGGCACCGATGGCGGCAATCCCCGCCCACAGTGGAATATTCACGGTTTCCTTTTCCTTCACCGTCAGTGAGAGCGGCCCGAGTTTTACGGAACTGGTGTCCTTGGTGTAGGTAAAACCTCCGTAGGCCAGCGCGAAAACGCCGCCGATGATCAATGCAAGTGCAACAAGCTTGAGCGAGTTCATGATGCGTTCAGCCTTTGACGAAACGCGGTCTCCGTGTGTGCGGCGCCGGGAGAGGGGCGGCAACCCAGTACAACAGGAGTGCCCGGCACTGTCTGTGCGAGAGCGAACAATCAAGGGCAACCGG
>DASUDU010000304.1:0-4621 GCA_036275435.1 Usitatibacteraceae bacterium
CTTGGGAAACTGCACGACGCCAAGCAGCAGCCCGGCCACCGGCAGGATGGTGAACAGCGACAGCAGCAGGAAGGTCGTACGATGGCCGAAGCTGTCAATGCCGACCCCGGCGAGGATCGGCGCAATGAACGACGAGACCGAAAAACCCAGGGCCACATAGCTGAAATTGGCCGGCCGGTCCTGCGGCGCCGACAGTTCGCCGACGGCGTGGTAGGCCGCGACATTGACCAGCATGAACGACACCCCGCCGATGACGCTGATCGCGAACAGCGGCAGCCAGCCCGGGAACAGCGCCGGGACGAGCGTGGACAAACCGACGCCTGCCGAACCGAGCAGCATCGGGCGATCCATGCCGATGCGGTCGATCCAGCGGCCGGCGGCGACCGAAAGCAGCGCGGGCAGGGCGGCATAGAGCGCCAGCAACACACCGACGCTGAGCGCCGAGCCGCCCATGTTCAACGCAAACAGCGTGGCCGCGACGCGTCCGCCGCCAAAGGCGATGTGGTCGAGCACCAGCAGGATGATGACGAACGGCAGCGGGCTCATCACGACGCCTTGCGCCCGCGCATCGCCAGCGCCACGCCGACGCAGGTGATGACCATGCCGAGTAGGGAAAGCGGCGCCGGCCATGCGCCGAAGAACAGCCATTCGGCGAGCACCGCAAAGGCCGGCGGCAGGTACAGCATGCCTGAGACGCGCGAGGCTTCGTTGTGGCGCATCAGCGTGTGCAGCGCATTGACGGCGAAGATCGAGGCGAAGACCACCAGGAACGCGATCGACGCGACCAGCGCCACGTTCCAGCGGATGGCGAATCCCTCGACGCCCACCGCCAGCGGCGCGGTGACAGCCAGCGATGCTGCAAACTGGATCAGCGCCCCGCTGCGCAGGTCGACCGCCGGGCAGAAACGCCGCTGGTACAGCGTCGCCGCTGTCAGCGCCAGCAAGGCGATGGTCACGGCGAGCAGCGCGCCGGCCGAGACCGCGTCGAACCCGACCTTGTGCCAGACCACGAGGGCGACGCCGAAAAAACCAAGCGCGATGCCCGCGATCTGCGCTGCCGCCGGCCGCTCAGCAAGGTAGTGCATCGCAATCAGCGTGGTAAGCAGCGGCTGCAGGGCAAGGATGATCGCCGTGACGCCTGCCGGAAGGCCCAGGTACTGCGAGTAATGGCTGCCGGACAGGTGGACCGCGTGCATCAGGATTCCGGCCACCAGCACGTGCAGCCATTCGCGCAAGCCTTGCGGCCACGGCGCTTTCATCCACCAGACCAGCGGCGCCAGCAGCACGATGCCGAGCAGGAACCGCAGCGCGAGGAAGGTGAACGGCGCCGTGTACTGCAGGCCGATCTTCGTGGCAACGAATCCGGAGCCCCAGACGGTCACGAAATACCAGGCCAGTGCCGCATCGGAAAAGCGGCGCGTTGCAGGCGCAGGGGCGGTCACGCCGCTCATCGAACCGGAAAACCCGAGGATCGGCGCGGAGTTTGGGGCCAAAACGGCCGAAAACGCACGCCAGTCCACGAGTTTTTGACTTGGGCCGGCCCCACCTCAGGTACGTCCGGCGAGCCGGTCTTGGCGAATCATCGCCGCCCCGCGCTCGGCGATCATGATCACCGGCGAATTGGTGTTGCCGGAGACGATGGTCGGCATGATCGAGGCATCGACGACACGCAACGCCTCGATGCCATGGACCTTGAGCCGCGCATCGACCACGGCGCCGGGATCGCCGGCCGGCCCCATCTTGCAGGTACCGACCGGATGGAAGATGGTGGTGCCGATATTGCCGGCGGCCGTGACGAGCGCATCATCGCTGTCGTACGCGGGCCCCGGCATGAATTCCTCCGGCGTGTAGCGCGCCAGCGCCGGGGCCTGGGCGATGCGGCGGGTCAGGCGCAGGGCATCGATGGCGACCCGGCGATCGCCTTCGGTCGACAGGTAGTTGGGCTGGATCAGCGGCGGGTCATGCGCATCGTTGGAGCGGATGGATACGTGGCCGCGGCTTTCCGGCCGCAGGTTGCACACGCTCGCCGTAAAGGCCGGGAACTTGTGCGGCGGATCGCCGAACTTGTCCAGGGAAACCGGCTGGATGTGGTACTCGAGGTTTGCGCTGGATTGCGCCGGGTCGGACTTGACGAATGCACCGAGCTGCGAGGGCGCCATCGTCAGCGGCCCGCTGCGAAACAACGCGTATTGCAGCCCCATCTGAGCCTTGCCCCACCAGGTGTTGGCGAGACGGTTGAGCGTCTTGACGCCGTGCACCTTGAACGCCATGCGCAATTGCAGATGATCCTGCAGGTTTTCGCCGACCCCGGGCAGATCGTGGCGGAAATCGATGCCGTGGCGCTGCAGCAAGCGCGCCGGGCCGATTCCCGACAGCTGCAGCAGCTGCGGAGAATTGATCGCCCCGGCCGCGAGCAGCGTTTCCCGCGCGGCGAGGACTTGATGCCGCGCACCGTCCTTTTCATAGGCAATGCCCAGCGCGCGGCGCCGGCCGTCGCGCGTTTCCATAAGCACGCGCGTGGCGTAAACGCCGGTGCGAACCACCAGGTTGGAACGGCCCAGCACCGGGCGCAAAAACGCCTTGCTGGTGCTCCAGCGCACGCCAGTGCGCTGGTTGACCTGGAAGCGCGCCGATCCTTCGTTGTCGCCGCCGTTGAAATCGGCGATCTTGGCGATGCCGCACTGCTCCGCGGCATCGCGCCAGGCGTCGAGGATCGTCCACGACAAGCGCTGCTCTTCGACGCGCCACTCGCCGCCGGCACCGTGGATTGCACTGCCGCCGCCGTAGTGGTCCTCGCTTTGCTTGAACACCGGCAGCACGTCGTCCCACGACCAGCCCGGGTTGCCGGCCGCGGCCCAGCGATCGTAGTCCGCCGCCTGACCGCGCATGTACACCATGGCGTTGATCGACGAACAGCCGCCCAGCACCTTGCCGCGCGCGTAGAGGATTGAGCGGCCGTTGAGTCCGGCGCAGGGCTCGGTGCGGTAACACCAGTCGGTGCGCGGGTTGCCGATGCAAAACAGGTAACCGACCGGAATGTGGATCCAGATCCAGTCATCCTGGCCTCCGGCTTCGAGCAGCAGCACCCGAACATCGGGGTCCGCCGACAGTCGGTTGGCCAGCACGCAGCCGGCACTGCCGGCGCCGACGATGACGTAATCGAAGGTCTCTTGGTCAAGGCGCATGTTGCGTTTGTTTTTTGGCCGGGTCGTGACAGGCCCTAGAATACCGGGCAATAGTGCCACAACCGAGGCGCTGAGTGCGGCTGCCCGGCGCAAGGCGCCGCCGGTGCGCCTTGAAGGACCGGACGGGCGCACGCAAGTTGACCGAGGAGGGCATGAGCAAGGACCCGACGCACAAGGATTGGTGGGACTCGAGATTCGCCGAGGGGCTGGCGCTCCTGGCGGTGTCGATCCTGCTTTTCTCCTTTCTCTGGCGCGTGCCCAATCCCGACCAGGCGGTGCTTAACCAGCTCGAACGCCTGTCGTTCGACCTGCAGATGGAATTGTTGCGCGCCATGCATCCGCGGCCTGCCGCGGTCGAGCCGGTGCTGATCGGCGTCGACGAATCGGCCGAGGATGCGTTCGAGGAGCCGATTGCCATGTGGCACAAGCACTTCGCCAAGACGCTCGACGCGCTGGTGCAGGCCAAGCCGGCGCTGGTGGGGATGGATGTGCAACTGCCCTCGCGTTCGTTCGACCGGATCCTGCCCGGGCTCGATTACGCGTTCCTGGTGAGCCTGTTCCGCATCAAGCAGAACGTGCCGTTTGTCGTGGTGCATACCATCGACCGCATCGGTGACTTGGCGCCGATCCACCAGCCCTACCTCAACCGGCTTGGCGACGAGACCTTTGCCCTCGACCGCGTGCTTGAGGACCCGGACCGCGTTGCGCGGCGCTACAACGAGCGCGAGATCATCCAGGAGGGCTCGCTCCATCCGTTCGCGGGTCACATTGCGCGCGTCCTCGGCAAGCCGGTACAGGCTGGCTACATCGACTTCTCGGTCGGCGGCAAGATCCAGTACATTCCAATCCAGAACGTGATTCGCTGGCTCGACGCAGGCGACGTGGCGGAGCTGAAGCGCCGCTTCGAGGGTCGCGTGGTGCTGATTGGCAGCGTCACGCGTGCCCAGGATCGCTGGAACCTGCCGGTGCCGCTGGCCGATTGGGAGCGCAACCAGCGCGGCGAGCTGACCACCAACCAGCCCGGCGTCATCGTCCATTACCAGACCCTGCGCAGCCTGCTCGGCGACGGCCTTGTCGTGCCGCTGCCGGACTGGCTGAAGTGGGCGATCTGTGGGCTGATCCTGATGGTGGTGTTCCTGCCGTCCAACCGCCATGTCTATTGGGGCACGCTACTGGCCGTTCCGGTGGTGCTGGCGCTGTCGGTGCTGCTGATCACGGCAAAGATCTTCATCCCGGCGGTGACTTTCCTGGTGCTGCTGTGGATCAGCGTGCTGGTCGGCGCCGCAGCGGACGGTACGCACACGCTCATCGAGAAGAACCGGCTCAAGGGCTCCTTTTACGGCAGCGTCTCGCCGGCCGTGTTGCAGGAGATCCTCGCCGGCAATCTCGAAAGCGGCGTCAACGCCAAGTCTGCCGACGTGTGCGTGATGTTCACC
>DASUDU010000305.1:0-7953 GCA_036275435.1 Usitatibacteraceae bacterium
GCCAGCTGCGCATGACCTTCGGCTTCACCGAATTCCTCAAGGGCTTCGATTTCCTCATCGCGGTCATCGGCCTGTTCGGCATCGGCGAGATCCTGCTGACGCTCGAGGAAGGGCTGTTCTTCAAGGGCGCCGAGGGCAAGCTGCGCATGAAGGTGGTGCTGGAGACGTGGAAGGAATTGCCGAAATACTGGAAGACTTCGATTCGCTCCTCTCTCATCGGCTGCTGGATGGGCATCACGCCCGGCGGCGCGACGCCGGCGTCGTTCATGGGCTACGGCGTGGCCAAGCAGATGTCGCCCAAGGGCAAGAACTTCGGCAACGGCGAAGTCGAGGGAGTCGTGGCGCCCGAGACCGCGGCGCACGCGGCCGGTACCTCGGCGCTCCTGCCGATGCTGACGCTGGGCATTCCCGGCTCGCCGACCGCGGCAGTCCTGCTGGGCGGATTGCTCATCTGGGGCCTGCAACCGGGCCCGCTGCTGTTCGAGGAAAAGAAAGATTTCGTCTGGGGCCTGATCGCCTCGATGTACCTGGGCAACATCGTCGGCCTGATCGTCGTGTTGACCACGGTGCCGCTGTTCGCCTCGATCCTGCGCATCCCGTTTTCGATCGTCGCGCCGGTCATCCTGGTCATTTGCGCGATCGGCGCCTACACCGTCCACGGCTCGATGTTCGACGTCTGGCTGATGCTGATCTTCGGCGTGGTCGGCTACATCTTCAAGAAGCTCGACTACCCGATGGCGCCCATGGTGCTGGCACTGGTGCTCGGCGATCGGGCCGAGGATGCGTTCCGGCAATCGATGCTCGGCTCGCAGGGCAGCATGGGCGTGTTCTTTTCCAATGGCCTGGTCGGCACCATCACCACGCTGGCGCTGATCATGCTGTTCTGGGGCCCGCTCAGCAAGGCGATCGGCCACCTGCGCGGCCGGAGCTGACGGCGCGGTGCGAACTCAGCCGCCGCTGGTGTCGCGGAACTTGCCTTTTTGCTTGAGGCGGGAGAGCGTCTCGGCCGACAGGTTCAGGTGCGAGGCGAGTTCTTTCATCGGGATGCGTTCGAACAAGTCCGGGAACTTGCGCAGGAAGCGCTGCACCCGGCCGGTGGCATCGAGCAGGTGCAGGGTGATGGTATGCGCCATCACCTCCGACATCAGGTGCATCACTTCGTATTCGAAATCGTCCTTGACCGAAGGGTGGCGTTCGAGAAATTCCACCCAGGCCTCCATCGGCAACTGCGCGACCCGTGCCTTGGTGACCGCGCGGATCGAGTACGGGGCTGGCGTGCGCAGCCGCCAGGCCGCGTAGCTGGTGTCCATGTCGTCTTCTTTGGAAAAGCGCAGGATCATTTCCTTGCCTTCCGGGTTGGCGACCACGCGCTTCAACACCCCGTCGACGATGAAGTATTGCGACATGTCGTGGTCCCCCTGGCCCAGCAGCAAGTCGCCCTTGCGGTAGTCCGAAATGGTCAGGTGTTTTTCGAGTTCGGCGAACGCCCGCGGCTTGAGCGTGCGCAACACGATGTTGCGCGCCAATTGCTTGCGAATCGTTTCGCGGTCGGGGTGTGCAACCAGCAGGGTCATGGAACCGGCTCTTGCGAAGGGTTTTTCGATTGACGGCAGTCAAGGCGCCGCACGAATGGCATTTTCTATCATGCCAGTACTCGATGGCTTCTCGCCGGAAACTTGGCATGATGGTCGAACTTGACCAATGTCAAGCATAACGCAGTTGTCCGGGAATTTCAGCGCGGCATGGACTTGCCGCCCGCCATCCAATCCAACACAGGAGACGCGCGATGGGGACCAATGAAGCAGCGGCAATCGCGGGTGCGACCGCCGGCCAGCAGGCCGATCACACCCCCGCGGCCGAGACCGACGGCTTTCACCTCGTCATCGACGCGTTGAAGCTCAACGGGCTCAACACCATTTATGGCCTGCCCGGCATCCCGATCACCGACCTGACCCGCAAGGCCCAGGCCGAGGGCATGCGCGTCATCTCGTTTCGCCACGAGCAGAATGCCGGCAACGCAGCGGCCATTGCCGGGTTCCTCACCGGCAAGCCGGGGGTTTGCCTGACCGTTTCGGCGCCCGGGTTCCTCAATGGGTTGACCGCGCTGGCCAACGCCACGACCAACTGCTTCCCGATGATCCTGATCAGCGGGTCGAGCGAACGCGAGATCGTCGACCTGATGCAGGGCGACTACGAGGAAATGGACCAGTTGGCCATCGCCAAGCCGCTGTGCAAGGCCGCGTTCCGCGTGCTGCACGCCGAGGACATCGGCGTCGGCATTGCGCGCGCCATCCGATCGGCCGTTTCCGGGCGTCCGGGGGGCGTCTATCTGGACCTGCCCGCCAAGCTGTTCGCGCAAACGATGGATGCGGCAGCGGGGAAGAAATCGCTCATCAAGGTCGTCGATCCGGCGCCGCGCCAGATCCCGGCGGCGGACGCGGTCGAGCGCGCGATCGCGCTGCTGAAGGGCGCAAAGCGGCCGCTGATCCTGCTGGGCAAGGGGGCGGCGTATGCGCGCGCCGACGACGACATCCGCGCGCTGGTCGAAAAGACCGGCATTCCTTACCTGCCGATGTCGATGGCCAAGGGGATCCTGCCGGACACGCACCCGCAGTCGGCATCGGCGGCGCGCTCGTTCGTGCTGCCCGAGGCCGACGTCGTGCTGATCATCGGCGCGCGCCTGAACTGGCTGCTGTCGCACGGCAAGGGCAAGACCTGGGGCGGCAATGGCGCCAAGGACTGGGGTGGGCAGAAGTTCATCCAGATCGACATCTCGCCGACCGAAGCGGACAGCAATGTGCCGATCGACGCGCCGCTGGTTGGCGATGTCGGTTCCTGCGTCGCCGCGCTGCTTTCGCATGTCAACACCGGCTGGACGCCGCCGCCGGCCGAGTGGCTCGGCGCGATCGCCGGGCGCAAGGAGAAAAACCTGGCCAAGATGGCGGAAAACCTGGCCCGCGATCCCGTGCCGATGAACTTCCACAGCGCGCTGAATGTCGTGCGCGAGGTCGTCAAGGCCAATCCGCATGCGCTGCTGGTCAACGAAGGCGCCAACGCGCTGGACTTCACGCGCAGCATCGTCGACATGTACCAACCGAGGAAGCGGCTCGACGTCGGGACCTGGGGCATCATGGGCATCGGCATGGGCTTTGCCGTGGCGGCGGCCGTGGAAACGGGCCTGCCGGTGATCGCCGTCGAGGGCGACAGCGCGTTCGGCTTTTCCGGCATGGAGGTCGAGACCATCTGCCGCTACCGGCTTCCGGTTTGCGTGGTGGTGATGAACAACAACGGCGTCTACCGTGGCACCGACGTCAACCCGAGTGGCGGGCCGGATGTCGCGCCGACGGTTTTCGTCAAGGGCGCCCGCTACGACATGCTGATGAGCGCCTTCGGCGGGGTCGGTGTCCAGGCGAGCACGCCGGCCGAATTGCGCGGTGCGATGGAGGCAGCCTTGCAATCGGGCCGCCCGACGCTGATCAACGCCCTGATCGACGAAACCGCTGGCACCGAGAGCGGCCGTATTACCAGTCTCAACCCGCAAAGCGCCAAGAAGAAATGAGCGTGAGCGGATGTCGCGCACGCCTCGCCGGCAGTCTATGATTCGTTGCTGCACTCATCGGAGATCGGAATGGAAGCACTGAAGGGCGTAAGGATCCTCGACATGACCCATGTGCAGGCAGGGCCGACCTGCTCGCAGCTGCTCGCCTGGATGGGAGCCGATGTCATCAAGTTCGAGCCGCCGCAGGGCGATGCCACCCGCGGCCAGCTGCGCGACGTGCCCGGCGCCGACAGCCTGTACTTCACCATGCTCAACTGCAACAAGCGCTCGATCACGGTCAACATGAAATCGACCGAAGGCAAGCAGGTGTTCGTCGACCTGGTGAAGAAGTGCGACATCATGATGGAAAACTTCGGCCCCGGCGTGCTGGAACGGCTCGGTTTCACCTGGGAAAAAATCCACGAGATCAACCCGCGCATCATCGTCGGTTCGATCAAGGGCTTCGGTTCCAGCGGTCCCTACGCCGACTTCAAGGCCTACGAAAACGTGGCGCAGGCCATGGGCGGGGCGATGAGCACGACCGGGCTGCCGGACGGGCCGCCGTTTGTCACCGGCGCGCAGATCGGCGACTCCGGAACCGGGCTGCATCTGGCCATCGGCCTGCTCGCGGCGCTGCATCAGGTGCAACGCACCGGGCAGGGCCAGTATGTCGAAGTGGCGATGATGGATGGCGTCATGAACCTGTGCCGCGTCAAGTTCCGCGATCACCAGCGGCTCACCCGCGGCGCACTGCCGGAGTATTCGGTGCCGACCTACCAGGGCATGGGCGAAACGCCGCGCGCGGGCAACGATTCCGGCGGCGGGCAACTCGGCAACGCGATCCACTGCAAGCCGCATGGCGCCAACGACTGGCTGTATGTGGTCGTGCAGGAAGCGGTCTGGGTCGCGCTGGCCAATCGCATCGGCGCCGATGTCGGCGTTCCGGACCTGGCCAATGATCCGCGCGTGGCAACCATCGCCGAGCGGCGCAAGAACCAGCAGCTGGTCTGGACGCTGCTCAACAAGTTCGCCGAGAAATACACCAAGCGCGAATTGATGGCGATCCTCAATCCGCTCGATGTTCCCTGCGGCCCGATCATGTCCACCGAGGACCTGGCGACCGACGAGCACATCCGTGGCCGGCAGATGTACGTCGAACTCGACCATCCCCAGCGCGGCAAGTGGTGGAACGTCGGCATGCCGATCAAAATGTCGGCTTCGCCGGCCAGGATCGAGCGTTCGCCGCTGCTGGGCGAACATACCGACGAGGTGCTCAAGGACGTGCTCGGCTACGACGCAGCCAAGGTCGATGCCATGAAGGCCGCGGGGGCATTTTCGGCGCCGAAGAAACAGTGAACGGTACACAGTGGACGGTGAACAAAACCCCGTTCACTTGATTGCTTCACGAAAGTCCAATACTGGCGCGGCGTTTCGGCCGTTATCGCCTGAAAAGCCGCGCCAGTCCTAGACTTTTTACCAGGTCGTAAATTTTCGAGTTGTTGTTCACTGTTCACCGTTCACGGTTCACTCGATTCCCCCACCCAATCAATACCATCCAACCACTCCCATGAAAATCGCAATCATCGGTCAGCAGGATTTCGGCAAGTCGGTTCTGGAGGCGTTTCTGGCGCGAGGCGACGAGGTCGCCGCGGTGTTCTGCGCGCCAGAAAAGGAAGGCGGCAAGCCCGATCCGCTGCGGGTCGCGGCGCAGGACAAGGGGCTGAAAACCCACCAGTTTCCCTCGCTCAAAGCGCCCGAAGCGCTGCAGGCGATGAAAGACGCGAACGCCGACATCGGCATCATGGCCTTCGTGCTGCAGTTCGCGCCGCAGGATTTCGTCAATGTCCCGCGGCTTGGCACCATCCAGTACCACCCCTCGCTGCTGCCGAAATACCGTGGCCCGTCGTCGATCAATTGGCCGATCATCAAGGGCGAGAGCGAAACCGGGCTGACCATCTTCCGGCCGACTGACGGTCTCGACGAAGGTGCGGTGATCCTGCAGAAGCGAACCCCCGTGAGCGACAACGACACGCTGGGCACGGTGTATTTCGACCGGCTGTTCCCGATGGGCGTTGCGGCGATGCTCGAGGCCGCGGACCTGGTGATGGCGGGCAAGCACAGCGAAACCGTGCAGGACGAATCGAAAGCGAGTTACGAAGGCTGGTGCCGCGCGGCCGAGGCGCGTGTCCTGTTCAACCAGCATGTCGACTTCCTGCACAACCTGATCCGCGGTTGCGATCCGGCGCCGGGCGCATGGACCACCCTCGGCGGCAAGAAGGTCCAATTGTTCGGCAGCAGGAAGCATCTGGTCCGCACCTTCGGCGCGGTCAAGGGCAAGCCGGGCGAAATCACCGCCATCGGCGAAACGATGTTCATCACCGCGCAGGGCGGGCAGCTCGAAATCGCCAAGCTCAAGCACGAGGAGGGCAAGAAGGTCTCGCCGGGCGAATTCGCCGCGGCATACGGGGTGGCGCCCGGGAGCCTGTTCGGCACCTGATGCAACACCAGCCGCGTGACGCGACCGCAGACCCCCGAATGCGGTAGCAGGGTTGTTTTCGTTTCTTGCTAGAATCGGCCCCATCCGAGCGAGCGCTCACGGCGCATCAGGGGGAGACAATGAAGAAAGAAGGATTTTGGACCAAGGACTGGTTTTTCGGTCTGCTGGTTTCCCTGGTGCTGTTCGTGTTGAGCATCACCTTCGCGCGCGGGTTCTTCGAATCGCTGGAAACCAAGGCGTACGACTGGGGGGTGATTGCGACGAGCAAGCCGCCGTCCGACAAGGTCGCCGTGATCGCCATCGACGACCAGTCGATCGCCAACATCGGTCGCTGGCCGTGGCCGCGCGACGTGCACGCGGCGATGATCGACAAGCTGGCCGGCGCCAAGGCTTCGGCGATCGGCAGCACGGTGTTCTTCTTCGAGCCGCAGATCGATCCGGGTCTGCAGTACATCAACAAGCTCATCGAGTTGTACAACAAGAACGCGCAACCCGAGCCTGCGCCGGCTGAACCGGCCCCTGCGGCGCCGGGCAAGGCCGCGCCGGCCAAGCCTGCGGCACCGGCCATGCCGGCGGCGCCCAGTGCGAGCCTGCAGCAATTCGCCTCGATCCTCGCCGAGGCCGAGGAAACCCTCAATACCGACCGGCGCCTGGCCGAAAGCATGAAGAAGGCCGGCAACGTCATCATCCCCTCCTACTTCGACGCAGACTACAACCCGCCGGCCGGAAAACCGGACAAGCCGCTGCCCGATTACGTGGCCAAGTTCGCGCTGAGCGGCGTGGCTCCCGGCGCCGGGGACTTCATGTACGCCGATCCGAACGCGGCCTATCCGATTGCCGAGGTCGGCAGCGTTGCCGCCGGCATCGGTCACCTCGCCGTCAAACCGGACGCCGATGGCGGCGCGCGCCGCGACATCACGGTGATCAACTACGATGGCCAGATGTATCCGTCGTTGCCGCTGATGGTCGCTGCCCGCAGCCTCAACCTGTCGGCCAAGGACATCAAGGTCAGCCCCGGCGAGTCGGTATCCTTGGGCAACCTGCGCATCGTCACCGACGATCGCGGCATGATGTACCCGTACTTCTACAAGCCGGTCAACGACCGGCCGGCAATGCCCGAGGATTCGTTCTTCGACGTAATTTCCGGAAAGATCCCGGCCGACAAGTACAAGGGCAAGGTGGTGCTGATCGGTGCCACGGCGGCCGGCGTCGGCTCGCAGCAGGTGACACCGGTGGGCAACCTCGCGCCGGTGCAGAAGATGGCGCACTCGGTGTCATCCATCCTGCAGCAGCAGTTCTTCCGCACGCCCTCGTGGGGCCTGTGGGTCAAGCTGCTGACCTATGTGCTGATCGCGGTATACCTGATCGTGCTGCTGCCGCGCCTGCGCGCCGGTCCGGCGGCGCTGATTTCGCTCGGCGTGCTGGTGCTTTTGATGGTGGTCCACTTCGGGCTGATGGTCGGTCCCGGAATCTGGGTGCAACTGATGCTGCCGGCCTCGCTGCTGGTGCTCGGGCACCTGTTGCTCACCACCAAGCGTTTCCTGGTCACCGAGCGCGGCAAGGAGCAGGCCGATGCCGCGGGCGCGGAATCGAACCGCATGCTGGGCCTGGCGTTCCAGCAGCAGGGCCAACTCGACATGGCGTTCGACAAGTTCAGGAAGTGCCCGGTCGATGAGCAATTGCTGGAGAACATCTACTCGCTGGCGCTGGATTTCGAGCGGCGCCGGCAGTTCAACAAGGCCGAGTCGGCGTTCGCCTACATCAACCAGCACGACCCGAAGTTCAAGGATGTGGCCGACCGCATGAACCGCGCCAAGGCGATGTCGGAGACGATCATCCTGGGCGGCTCGGCGGCGGCGCGTTCCAACGCCGCCACCATGGTGCTCTCGGGCTCGGGGGAAAAGCCCAAGCTCGGCCG
>DASUDU010000306.1:0-8813 GCA_036275435.1 Usitatibacteraceae bacterium
CCCGACTCGACGTGCGGCAGGAAGGCGTCCTGCTGGCTCTTGTTGAAACGGTGCACCTCGTCGACGAACAGGATGGTGCGGCGGCCGAGCGACCGGCGATTGAGCGTCGCGCGCTCGACCGCCTCGCGGATTTCCTTCACGCCGGAGAGCACCGCCGAGAGCGCGATGAAATCGGCCTCAAAGGCATCGGCCATCAGCCGCGCCAGCGTGGTCTTGCCCACGCCCGGCGGACCCCAGAGGATCATCGAGTGCGGCACCTTCGCATCGAAAGCAATGCGCAGCGGCATCCCCGGCCCGGTGAGATGCTCCTGCCCGATGACTTCGCCCAGCGACTTCGGCCGCAGGCGCTCGGCCAGCGGCACGCCGGCCGATGCAAGATCCGCAAGGTCGTTCGCTGGGCTGGAGAAAAGGTCGTTCACGGCTTGTTTGGCGTCGCCTGGCGCGCTTCGAAAACGCGCGTGTGCCCATTATGGCGACAGCGCGCATGCAAAGCATGCAATTGACGAACTCTATAACTGGCGCGCCTTTGCGGGCGATTTCGTCCGGAAACGCCCGACTGGCGGGGGGTTTTGCATGCGAATCGCGCGATCGACGACGCTCGCATATCCTTGCGATCCGAGGATATGATCCGACCAACCGCGCATTTTCCCGCGCGCGAAACCCCGGAGACCGGATGCAATCGCCTGACATCGCCATCCCGACCCTGCCCAGCCGCTCGCTCCCGGCGACGCTGGAGTTCTACCAGCGACTCGGATTTGCCGGGCGTTTGCTCGGCGAGAACGGTTCGTACGCCATCGTCAACCGCGGCGACCTCGAAGTCCATTTTTTCGCCCACCCGGACCTGCGGCCGGAGACCTCGCATGCCGGCTGCTACCTGCGCGTCGCCGACGTGGTATCGCTGCATCGCGCCTTTTCTGCCGCGGCACTGCCGGCACGCGGCATCCCCCGCATCGACGCGCTGGCCGACAAGCCCTGGGGCATGCGCGAATTCGCCGTGATCGACGAAGACGGCAACCTGCTGCGCATCGGCCAGGTACTTTGATCGGGCGCAAGCGGAAAACCTCCTCGCCCCGATGACGACATTCAACACCTCGCGCGCAATTCCGGCGCCAGTCGAACAGGTCTTTGCCGCGATCAGCGATCCGGCACGGCTGGCGCGCTGGTGGGGGCCCGCGGGGTTCACCAACACCTTTGAGGTCTGCCAGTTCAGGCCCGGCGGACGCTGGCTGTTCACCATGCACGGCCCGGACGGGCAGGACTATCCCAACGAAAGCCGCTTTGCCGAAATCGAGGCACCTACCCGGGTGGTCATCGAGCACGTCTGCGAACCGCGCTTTCGCCTGACCATCGTCCTTGCGCCGTCGGCAGGCGGAACGCAAGTGTCCTGGTCGCAGGTTTTCGAGCGTGCCGACGTTGCCGAACAAGTCGCCACCATCGTGATCCCGGCCAACGAGCAGAATCTGGACCGCCTGACCGCGGAAGTCTTGCGCGAACTGCGCGAGTCTTGACTTCCGACCTGCCGCGCCAGACGAGTTTCCGGTCGGAAATGTCGGAAACTTTGCGCCAACCCGCGACAGGGTTGCAGCCAAGCGACCGCCGGTGACCCCACGCCTGCCCGGCCCGGGCTTTTGGCTGCAATGGCAGCCGGATCGGGTCTGGGCTAGATCTGCTTCAAGGTCCGGTGCGTCAATGCCGGCAGGCTCTTGCGTACCGTCTGCTGGTAGGTCGGGTTGATGCCGGCTACGACCACGCCGGAGCCGCGCGGCAGGCGGTCGAGCACCACGCCCCAGGGGTCGACGATCATGGTGTCGCCATGGGTCTCGCGGCCGTTGACATGGAAGCCGCCTTGCGCCGGCGCAATCACGTAGGCGAGGTTTTCGATGGCGCGGGCGCGAATCAAGGGTTCCCAGTGCGCCTTGCCGGTGGTCGCGGTGAAGGCCGAGGGCACGACGATGATGTCCATCTCACCCATGGCACGGTACAACTCGGGGAACCGCAGGTCGTAGCAGATCGACAGGCCGATGCGACCGTACGGGGTTTGCAGCGTCACCACCTCGTCGCCCGGTTCGATGGTGCGCTCCTCGGAAAAATTCTCCGAGCCCAGCGCCAGGTTGAACAGGTGGATCTTGTCGTAGCGCGCGGCGAGCTTGCCTTCCTTGTCGTAAACAAGGCAGGCATTGCGCACCTTGCCCGGCACGCTTGACTTCATCGGCACCGAGCCGCCGATGAGGTACACGCGGTGCCGCGCCGCGGTTTCGGACAGCCACTGCTGGATCGGGCCTTCGCCGGGAGCCTCCGCGGCGAGAACCTTGTCGGTCTCCTTCAGGCCCATGATCGCGAAGTACTCGGGAAGCACGATGATGCGCGCGCCCGTCGAGGCGGCCATGTTGACCAACCGGTCGGCTTCCTCGAGGTTGCCCTTGACGTTGGGGCCGCTGGCCATCTGGATGGCCGCGACGCGAAAGAACGACTGGGTCGATTGCGCTGCCTTGAGCAAGGCGTCGGGCACCTGCCCGGAGGTCTTGGTGATGATCATGGCGCTTTGCTTTTCCCCTCGGCCGCGGCCGGCGCGGCGGCGGCCGGCGCCAGGTTGGGATTCTCTTTTTTCTTCACGTCGACTACTTGGGGATTATCCCACGAACCCGAAATGGCCATCTCGTACTGCAGGAACTTCTGCAGCAGTTTCGAGGCGACGTAGACTGCCGCACCAACCGCCGGCGTGAGGATCACCCCGGCGCCGATCGCCGCGCCCTCGCCCAACTGCGGTTCGACGCGTGCCTTGATGTTGACCGTCTCGGCCGGCAGCGACGCCGTGCCGGAAATCTGGATGCGCGCGGAAAGCCCCTTGATCTCGAAGTTCTCCGTGGTCATCACGCCATTATTGATGGCTACGTCCGCCTCGATTGCGCGATAGGCCAGGCCGTCGTCGTAGATGTCGCGGAAATCGAGCGTCAGGCGGTTGGGCAGCGACTGCAAGCTCAACAGGCCGAGCAGCTTGCCGGCGCCCGGTTCGATCTTGGCGATGCGACCGTCGCTGGCGGCAAGCTTCATGCTGCCCGAAAGCGTGGCGAACTGGAACTGGAAGCTGTGGCCCGGCCAGGAGAGCTTGCCTTCCATGCCGCCCTTGCCACCCTTCATGTAATCGGCATACCCGAACTGGTCGAACAGCGCGTTGAGGTTCGACGAGTCGAGCTTGACCTGCATCGAGGTGCGCGGCACGCCGTCGCTGCGCTGCGGGTCGCCGTAGCGGTGGTAGATGCCGTCGGCGTCGAGCCGGGCGTGGCCGTTGCTGATGGAAAGCTGGTCGATCTTCCAGTTGTCGCCGGTTGGTGTCGCGCGCAGTTCCAGCTTGCCGAGGAAGCGCTCGCGGAAGGTGAAATTGTCGGCAACGATGTCGAGCGCCGGCAGCACGGTCTTTTCAGCCCCACCGGGCACGGCGGGCACTCCAGAGGGCAGTTCCTCGGCCAGCGAAAAGCGCGTCAGGCGCGCGCGCACGTTGCCGCGCTCGGCATAGGCGCCCGGCCGCCAGGAAAAATCACCGGCGGCTTCCTCGCCGTCGACGCTCATGCGCCAATCCTCGCCGCCGTGGCGTCCCTTGAGCTTCATGGCCTTGAACGGCCGGCCGTAGGCGACCAGGCTGCCGAGGTTGAAGTCGAACCCGGCGATCGGCGATTCGTTCGACGCCGCGGCACCGCCCTCGCGCGGTGCATGAAAGTTGTCGTAGGCGTGCTTCCAGGCATCGAAATCAAAGCGCGCGATGCGCCCGGTGAGCCACATGCCCTCGGGGATCGCCTTGTCGCCGACCGGATCGCCCACGCTGGCGATGCCGCCGAAGAATGCGCCGCTGGCGTCGGTCCCGGAGACCCGTCGCTTGAAGGCGGCTTCGATTCGCGATTCGGCGAGGTCTCCGGCGGGCGCGGCGTTGCCGGCAACGGCCAGGCGCATGCGCTCGCCCGCCTGCCCGGCATCCGTCACCTCGAATTGCAGCCGGCGCGGTTCATCGGCGCGCTTGGCCAGCGGCGCGGGCAAGCTGCTGGCCAGCCCCAGCAGGTTCGAACCGACCTGGATATCCGTGCCCTTGGCGCGGCCGATGACCTTACCGGAAAAATCGGTCGCGCCGCTGACCTGCCGCGGCAGCGCGAACGGCAGCAGGCTCGATAGCGCAGCCGCATCGGCGCGACCGGCAAAGTCGGTGGTGACGCCACCCTCGGCGTTGCTGGCGATGCCGACCGTGAGCGGATTGCCGAACGCCACTCCAGTGATCGCGCCGCTGCGCGTTTCCTTCTCGCTGAAGGCGATGCTGCCGACAATGTTGGTGATTTCGGCGGCCTTGTCGCCGACGGTCACGCGCGCCTTGCCGCGATTGAGCGCGTAGCGCCCGGCAAATCGCGGCGCAACCTTGTGCTCGGCAAAGTTGCCCAGCGCAATCTTCAGATCCAGTTCCAGCCTGCCGGGCCCCTCGAGCGCGACGAAGCGCGTAAACCCGCCGACCGATTCGAGGAGCGGACTTTCACGCAGGTAGCGTGCGGCATCCTCGGCGCGGGCCGGCGCGCCGCCCTTGATAGTGAGCAAGGGTGGATGGGCGGCGAAATCCTCCACCGCAACCGTGGTCGGTCCGAGCAGCGTGTTGAAGATCTTGGCCGTGGAGACCTGGGCGGTGAACCCGGTATTTTCGAACACCAGCTCGCCGGAAATGTCGTTGACCTGCGGCCAGCCTTCGGAGTGCCGCAAGTCGATGTCCTTGATGGTCGAGGCGATGCGAAACTGCCCGTGCACGCCCTTGTGGAAGGGGAACTCGTAGAGCGGCCCCTTGAGCACCACGTCGGCGCCGGTGACCAGACCGTCGCGAAACGCCCACTCGACGTAATCGCGCGCCGCGGCGATGCCGTTGGGCAGGTAGTTGGGCACCGCGGTGGCCTTGATGCGGCCAAAGCGCCCGGTCAGGTCAAGGCTGCCCGGCCCCTTTTCCTCGGCCGCGCGCGCTCCCGAGGCGCGGTAGCGCCAGTACTTGCCACTGAATTCGCCGGCGAGGTCCTCGTTTTCCAGCGCCAGTGAGCCGATGCCGACCTGGATCGTATCGGCATCAACTTTCCAGGTGCCACGACCCTCGAAGCGCGAGAACTTCAGCGGCGCGCGAAACAGCGCCGGAACCTCGAAAGTGAAGTCCTTCGAAGCAACGCTAAACTCGCCGCCCTTGTCCTCTCCGTCGATGGTGCCGGTGAAGCCCCTGACGCCGGGAAACGCGTCGGTCTGGTTGATCGAAAAATCGGCCAGGGTTCCCTTGATGCGGTAGGCGCGCGGATTGTCCAAGGGCCCGCTCCAGCGATACAAGGTCCTTTGCACCGTGCCGTGCGGCGCGAAGCGCGCCGCGACCGAGCGCAGGTCCTTGCCCACCGGGAAATATTCGAGCAGCGCGGTCATGACCTTCAGGTCGATGCCGTTGGCGGTGATCTCGCCGCCCGCCTGCGCCGGATCCTCGTGGTAGCTCAGCATCACCGAGAAATCGGCCGGCGCCGAGGATACGCCCGAGGCGGTGCGAAACTGCAGGCCGCGGCTGCCGACGGTGAATCCGGCATCCTGCGCCTGGTACTCGATGCGCCCGGCCAGCGTCTTCAGGTCGAGCGGCTCGAGGTCGGCATCGAGGCGCGCCCGCGCGTTGACCAGCGCAACGTCGGCCGTGATGGTGCGCACCGGCGTGAAGGCACGCATCGCGTCGTTGGGGACCGCCCGCTGCGGAGCCGCCGAATCAAACGTGATCCAGGCGCGCACATTGCCGTTTCCCGCGATCAGCGCGTCGGGAATCGGCACATGCTGGCGGATCGGGTCAAGCCAGGCGTCGTCAAGCTGCGCGAA
Source organism: Usitatibacteraceae bacterium (assembly GCA_036275435.1). Lineage (GTDB taxonomy): Bacteria > Pseudomonadota > Gammaproteobacteria > Burkholderiales > Usitatibacteraceae > UKL13-2. Next base: position 5,854 of record DASUDU010000306.1, read on the forward strand.
CAGCGTTCCGGCAGCCTTCCAGCGGCCCTGCTCGCGCACCAGCTGGGCCTCGCCGCGCAGCTGCACCTGCCGCGCAAGACCGGCCGGCGGCAGGGCATTGAGCGCGAACTCGTGGCCGCTGCGCGTGCGCCGTACCGCGATGTCGACACGGGACAGGCGCAACATGCGGCCCGGCGGGGTCCTGTCGTCCCAGAGCAGCGTGGCATCGTGGACCTCGATCCCCTCCTGGTTGAGCAGCCAGCCGACGAATTGCCCGTCGTCGTCCGGCTGGTCGCGCGGGTTGAGCACGCGCCCGGCAAAGATGATCGAGCCGTCCGCCTCGCGCGTGAGCGCCAGTTCCGGTGCCTGGACGGAGATGGCACCCAGGCGCACATGCCCGGCCAGCAACGCCCACCACGAGAGCGAGGCGCTCAAATGCGGCAGGCGCAGGGCCTCGGCCCCCGCGGTGCGCTGCGGCAGCGCCGGATCGAGCGTTTCGCGGAACACCACCTCTTCCAGATCGACATACGGCCGGAAGCCGCTCCACCGGCCACGGATCGAGCGCGCGGAAACGTCCATGCCGGAGGCCTCGGCGACGCGGCTGACGATGTCGCCCTGATAGCGCTCGATGTTGGGCATCACCGCGTACTTGACCGTGGCCACGGCCAGGGCCAGCAGGAACGCGGCGGCAACAGCGAGCCAAAAGACAGTGCGCGTGCTGATCTTGCCGATGCGAAAGGCGATTTTCTTGATGTTCTGGTTCCTTCTGGCAAGGCCGGTGGCCGGGCCGCACGTCGCCCCGCCGGAAACCTGCGGAGCGCGTGCTATTTTACCGGTCTGACGCGTGCCGCTGCCGCACGCGCCCTTCAATCCGCCATGACGCCCCCGTTTTCGACCATCCTTGAAGCCGCGCGCGCGGCCTCGCACTTCGCCGAACGCGCACTGACTGCCTATCCGGAACTGATTGGCTGGCTGGAAAAGAGTTCCGCCGCCCCCCTGCCGGCAGAGTTCTTCAGCTTCGCCGCGGCCGGCGACGCCGACGAAGCCGACTTCGACCGGGATTTGCGCCTCCGGCGCCGCCAGTGGTTCCTTCACACCCTGCTGCGCGATGTGGGCGGCCTGGCCAGCTTCGACCAGACGCTCGCCGCGATCACCGCCTTCGCCGAGGCGGCCGTGCGCGCCGCAACCGGCTTTCACCGCGCGCGCCTCATGCAAGCCTGGGGGCTGGACAGCGCGGCAACCGGTGCGCTGAGCGAGCTCGTGGTGGTCGGCATGGGCAAGCTGGGCGGCGGCGAACTCAATGTCTCCTCGGACATCGACCTGATCTTCGTCCACGCCGAGGACGGCAGCGCCAACGCCACGCGCTCGTGGCATGAATTCCACAGCGAGCTGGGCAAGCGCATCATCCGCTCGCTCGACACCATCGACGCCAACGGCTTCGTGTTCCGCGTCGACATGCGCCTGCGGCCCTTCGGTGCCAGCGGCCCGCTGGTCGGGTCGCTGGCTTCGCTGGAAAATTACTTCATCACCCAGGCGCGCGCCTGGGAGCGCTATGCATGGCTCAAGGGCCGCGCGCTCACCGGCAGCGCGGCCAATATCGGCGCGCTCGAAGCGCTGGTCAAGCCGTTCGTCTACCGCCGCTACCACGATTACGCCGCAATCGACGAGATGCGCGAACTCCACCGGCAGATCCGCGCCGAGGCCGAGCGGCGCAACCGGCTCGACGACATCAAGGTCGGCCCCGGCGGTATCCGCGAGGTCGAATTCGTCGCGCAATTGGCGCAGCTGATCCGCGGCGGGCGCGAACCGGCCTTGCAGACGCGCTCGACGCGCGAGGCGCTGGCGCTGCTGCCGAAGCTGGGCATCATCGACGCGCCTCGCGCCGCCGAACTGGCGGGGGCGTACCGGTACCTGCGGGACCTCGAACATCGCCTGCAATACCTCGACGACCAGCAGACCCAGGCCCTGCCCACGGGCGAGGCCGACCGGCAGCGCGTGGCGCGCGCCATGGGGCACACTTCCTGGGAAGAACTGCTGCCCGCTCTGGCCCGGCATCGCGGCGTGGTCAGCCGCGAATTCAACGCGCTGTTCGCAAGCCCCGCCAAGGAAGGCGCCGGCCGCGTCGCGGACGATCCGCTCGAAACGCGCATTGGGCAGCTTGCCGCGGCCAGCGGGCTCGATGACGACGCGCAGGCTGCGGTTCGCGGGCGCGTGGAGAGCTGGCTCAGGGCTTCGCGCACGGCCTCACTCAGCCCGCGGGTGCGCGGCCGCATCGAAGGCCTCTTGCCCGCCATGCTTAGCGCGGCGGCGGCGGACAGCGGCGCCGAGGCGACGTTCTTCCGCCTGTTTGACCTGGTCGATGCGATCGACCGGCGCGAGGCTTACCTCGCGCTTCTGGCCGAGTATCCGGCGGTGCTGCAGCGCCTGGCGCGCATCGCCAACAAGAGCGCCTGGGCGGCCGACTATGTGCGGCGCCACCCGATCCTGCTCGATGAATTGCTCGATGCGCGGCTCGCCGCGCCAATCGACTGGGCGGCCGAGCGCCAACGCCTGCGCGAAGCTTGCGACCGCACCGACGGCGACGTCGAGCAGCAATACGAGATCCTGCGCCACACCAAGCAATCGCTGACCTTCCGGCTCAACGTGGCCGACATCGACGGGCGCATCGGCATCATGGCGCTTTCCGATGAGCTGACCTTGCTGGCCGACCTGCTGGTGGACACCACGCTGGTACTGGCCGCGCGCGCCATCGGCCTGCACGCGGGAGCGCCGGACTGGACACCGGTGCCGGGGCTGGCGGTGATCGGTTACGGCAAGCTGGGCAGCAAGGAACTGGGCTACGCCTCCGACCTCGACCTGGTGTTCGTTGCCGCCGACGAGGCCGACGGCCAGGCGCTGACGCGGCTGGTGCAGCGCGTGCTCTCGTGGCTGAACTCGATGACGGCCGGCGGCGTGCTGTACGACACGGACTTGCGGCTGCG
>DASUDU010000307.1:0-3078 GCA_036275435.1 Usitatibacteraceae bacterium
GATCGCCTGTTCGCCGGCCCCGCAGCCGCCCCGGACGAGGACGCGGCGCTGTTGCAGATCATGACCATCCACAAGGCCAAGGGGCTCGAATTCGACACCGTGATCATTCCGGGCCTGCACCGGGGCTCGCGGCAGGACGAGAAGAAATTGTTGGCCTGGAGCGAGCAGCTCAACCCGGAGACCGGTGAGCGCGAGATTCTCCTGGCGCCAATCCGCGAGGCCGGCGGCGAAGATGAGGCGGATGCGATCTATCGCTGCGTGCAGCGGGTCGACCGCGAAAAGCAGCAACACGAGGATGTGCGCCTTTTGTATGTAGCCTCGACGCGCGCCAAGAGCCGGCTCCATTGGCTGGCTGCTGCGACGGTGACAGATGACGAAGGTGGCAAAACGCTGCGCAAGCCGCGTCGCGGCAGCCTGCTCGCGGCGTTGTGGCCAGCTGTCGAGGCTGTGTTTGCTGCGGCCATTGCAGCACCGGAAGCCGCACCGGCGCAAGCGGTCGGCGCGCCCATCGAGCCCTCCGCCGGCGGCCCGCAAGCAAACCTGCTGCGCTTGTCGTCGACGCAGGAATGGCCGGTGCTGGCGCCGGCGGTGCCGGCGCCGGTCGGGACCGGCGTGATGGCGCCGCGCGCGACCATCGAATTCGATTGGGCCGGCGAGACGGCGCGGCACGTCGGCACGGTAGTTCACGCGTTCCTGCAACGCGTGGCCGAAACCGGACTGGAACGCTGGCCACGGTCACGCCTGTCCCAAATGCAGGATCGATTTGCCGCCGAATTGGCGCGGCTGGGTGTCGGCGAGGCCGAACGCGCCCCCGCCGCGCGGCGCGTCATCGACGCCTTGGCAAATGCGATTGACGGTGAACGCGGTCGCTGGCTGCTTGCTGCGCAACGTGAAGCGCGCTGTGAATGGCGCTTGAGCGGCATCGCCGGTGGCGACGTGGTCAACATCGCCATCGACCGCAGCTTCATCGACGACGCCGGCACGCGCTGGATCGTCGACTACAAGACCGGCAGCCACGGCGGCGCCGATCCGGAAGCGTTTCTCGATAACGAGCAGCGGCGCTATCGCGCGCAACTCGAGCAGTACGCGGCGCTGGTCCATGCGCTGGAAACATCGCCCCGGCCGATTCGCCTGGGCCTGTATTTCCCGCTGATGAACGGCTGGCGCGAGTGGCCCTGGGATCCGGGCTGATCAGCGCGGCTTGGGTGCCTTGTCGAGTCCCTTGACGGCGTCGCCGACCTTGACCTTGTGGGCGGCAAACCAACCCTTGTGCATTTCCAGGGCGTAACGCGATGGCCCGGCGGCCTGGTGGCTGACTTCGGTAAAGGGCTCCATGTCGTGGATGCTGACGATCACGCCGGACGGGTCGATAAAGGCCACCGACAGCGGCAGCGGAGTGTTGCGCATCCACATGGCGTGGTAGCCGATTTCGGCGAACACGAACAGCATGCCTTCGTTCTTCGCCATCTTTTCACGGAACATCAGGCCCTTTTGGCGCGTTTCGTCGGTGGCCGCAACTTCGGCTCGGATCGCCACGCCACCGGCGTGCAGCGTCATCGACGGCAGGTTTGATTGCGGCTCCCTGGATTCGGTGCCGCCGGCAAGGAAAAGGGCCATGCCGAGAAGCAGACCAAAAAAAGCGCGACTCATGAATGTCAATCGATGGGAAAGGAGAAAGAAGATTGAACGCGCCAAGCGGGCGTGGCGCCGACGCCCCGCGACTGACACGCCAGCAACTAGTGTTTTCCGGTGCTGCCGAAGCCGCCGTCGCCACGCCCGGATTGGGCAAAGTCCTCGACCACATTCCACGCGACTTGTACGACCGGCAAGATGACCAATTGCGCGATGCGCTCCATCGGTTGGATGGTGAAGGCATTGCAGCCGCGGTTCCAGGCCGAGACCATCAGCGGCCCCTGGTAGTCCGAATCGATCAGCCCGACGAGGTTGCCGAGGACGATGCCATGTTTATGGCCTAGGCCGGAGCGCGGCAGGATCATCGCGGCATAGCCAGGATTGCCGATGTGGATGGAAAGCCCGGTCGGGATGAGTTGCGCATCGCCCGGTTTCAGGACCAGTTCCGCGTTGATTGCAGCGCGCAGGTCGAGGCCGGCAGAGCCTTGTGTGGCGTAAAGGGGCAGATTGTTCTTGAGTCGTTCATCCAGAATGCGGACATCGAGTCTTTCCATTTTGTTGGGCTTCTATCCGGTTTTCTTCTTCGTCTTACTCGTTTTTTGGTACAACTTGACGACATGATCGACGATTTTCCAAGCAATTTCCCCCTTTGTAGCTCTTGCGACTGGATGGATTCCTGATGCGTCGATGATGGTCACTTCATTTTCTGCGGAACCAATTGCGCTTGGCGCATGATTGGCAACAATGACGGGAATTTTCTTTTTTTCACGTTTTTTAGACGCATATTCGACGATGTTCTCGCTTTCAGCCGCAAATCCGACGCAGAATGGCGGGTGTCTCCGAGCTGCAACGGTTGCCAGGATGTCCTGGGTTGGCTTGAGTTTGAGGTTGAGGCTGGCTTCAGCCTTTTTCATTTTCTGCTGATTGGGGGAAGTCGGAGTGTAGTCGGCAACTGCCGCCACCGAGAAAAACAACTGAACGTCTTCCAAATTGCTATTTACTGCTTCGAACATCTGTGAAGATGTTTCGATACCGACAAATTTGGCGCCGTCGGGAGGGGTCAATCCCGTCGGGCCGCTCACCAAGGTTACTTGCGCTCCCTCGTCAATCAGGCATTTCGCAATTGCGTACCCCATCCTCCCCGAACTGCGATTGGTGATGCCACGCACCGGGTCGATGGGCTCGAAGGTCGGTCCGGCAGTGACCATTGCGTGTAAACCTATCAAGCGCCTAGCCCCAACCTGTTGGCGGAGGATTGCGTCGGCAATTTCGCCGGGCTCCAGCATCCGCCCAAGTCCGGTCTCTCCGCAGGCTTGTTCTCCTTCGGCGGGGCCAAGGACATGCACGCCGTCGGCGCGCAATCGCGCCACATTGCGCTGGGTCGCCGGCTTTTCCCACATTTCTCGGTTCATGGCCGGTGCCACCAACAATCGGCATGTCGGCTGC
>DASUDU010000308.1:0-3717 GCA_036275435.1 Usitatibacteraceae bacterium
CCGCATCGACGACAAGGAAATCCGCCTGCGCGAGCCGGTCATGCACCCGGACGCGTTGATCATCCAGGATCCCACCCTGCTGCACCAGGTCGACCTGTTCAGCGGCTTGTCCGAATCCGGCCTGATTCTCATCAACTCCTCGCGAAGCTTTGAGGAACTGGGGATCGCCGAGTTCGTCGGCAAATTCCCGAAGCGCACCGTGCGCGGCATCAACGCCACCAAGCTGGCACTGAAGCATGTTGGCCGTCCGCTGCCGAACGCTGCCCTGCTCGGCGGGTTTGCCGCGCTCAGCGGACAGATGCGCTTCGAATCGGTGGCCAACGCGATCCACAAAAAGTTCCCCGGCAAGGTGGGCGACGCCAACGTCGCGGCCGCGCGCGAAGCCTACGAATCGCTGCGCTCGTCCCTGCCGGAGGCGGCCTATGCTTAAGCAAACCGAGGGCTCGCACGCCATCGCCGAAGCGGTCGCGCTGTGCCGCCCGGAGGTGATCTGCGCCTACCCGATCACGCCGCAGACGCACATCGTCGAAGGCTTGGGCGAGATGGTCAAGAGCGGCGAATTGAAGGGCTGCGAGTTCATCAACGTCGAATCCGAATTCGCCGCGCTGTCGGTGGCGATCGGTTCCTCGGCGGCTGGGGCGCGCAGCTATACCGCAACCGCGAGCCAGGGAATCCTCTACATGGCCGAGGCGGTGTACAACGCCGCCGGACTGGGCCTGCCGATCGTCATGACCATCGGCAATCGCGCCATCGGCGCACCGATCAACATCTGGAACGACCATTCCGACAGCATGGCGCTGCGCGATGCCGGCTGGATCCAACTGTATGCGGAAACCAACCAGGAAGCGGTCGACCTGCACATCCAGGCGTTCAAGCTGGCCGAGGCGCTGTCCTGCCCGGTGATGGTCTGCGTCGACGGTTTCATCCTCACCCATGCCTACGAACGGCTCGACATTCCCTCGCAGGCCGAGGTCGATGCTTACCTGCCGCCGTTCGAGCCGGTGCAGATCCTGGATTGCGACGACCCGGTGTCGATCGGCGCGATGGTCGGGCCAGAGGCGTTCTTCGAGGTGCGCTATCTGCAACACCACAAGCAGTTGCGGGCGCTGGAACTGATCCCGCAACTGGCGCAGGAATTCAAGGCGCGCTTCGGCCGCGATTCCGGCGGCCTGCTGCGCACCTACCGCTGCGAGGACGCCGAGACCATCGTCGTGGCCCTGGGCTCGGTCAACGGCACGCTCAAGGACGCGGTGGACGCGGCGCGCGAAGTCGGCGCCAAGGTCGGCGTGCTGACGCTGTGCTCGTTCCGCCCGTTCCCGCTCGACGCGGTGCGCGCGGCGTTGCAACATGCCAAGCGCGTGGTGGTGATCGAGAAATCGCTCGCCGTCGGGCTGGGCGGCGTACTGTCCGACGGGGTCAGGAAGTCGCTGTCCGGAATCGCGCTCAAGGGTTATACGGTCATCGCCGGGCTCGGTGGCCGCTCGATCACGCAGAAATCGCTTGCCCAACTGCTCGACAAGGCCGGTCGCGATGAACTCGAGCCGCTCAATTTTCTCGACCTGAACTGGGACGTGGTGAACCGCGAGCTCGAGCGCGGCAAGCTGACGCGCCGCGCCGGGCCGAGTGCCGAGAACATCCTCAAGGACCTGCACTCCAGCGCAGCGAGGACGCCATGAGCCGACCCGTCGAGCAGCAGCCTGTCAAGTTCTACCAGACCGGCACATTTACCGTCGGCAACCGCCTGCTGGAAGAGGGCGAGCGCAGCGTGCAGGCCAACATGCGCCGCACCAACTCGCTCAATTCCGGCCATCGCGCCTGCCAAGGCTGCGGCGAGGCGCTGGGCGCTCGCTATGCCATCGATGCGGCAATGCAGGCCACCGGCAACCGCGTCATGGCGGTCAACGCCACCGGCTGCCTCGAGGTGTTTTCGACACCCTACCCCGAATCCTCGTGGCAAATCCCCTGGCTGCATTCGCTGTTCGGCAATGCCGCGGCGGTGGCCGCCGGCGTGGCGGCCGGCCTGCGCGCGCGCGGCAAAGGCAACGTGCGGGTAATCGCGCAAGGCGGCGACGGCGGCACCACCGACATCGGCTTTGGCTGTCTGTCCGGCATGTTCGAGCGCAACGACGACGTGCTCTACATCTGCTACGACAACGAGGCCTACATGAACACCGGCGTGCAGCGTTCCAGCGCCACGCCGCCGGCAGCCCGCACCGCAACGACGATGGCGGTGGGCGAGCATCCGGGCAACGAGTTCGGCACCGGCAAGAACGTGCCGCTGATCGCGATGGCGCACAACATCCCGTACGTGGCGACCGCGTCGGTGGCCAACCTGCGAGACCTCGAGGCGAAGGTGATGCGCGCGATGACGATCACCGGCTCGCGCTACGTCCACATCCACGTGCCCTGCCCGCTCGGCTGGGGCGCGGCGCCGGCCGACACCATCCGCATCGCCCGGCTGGCGGTCGAATCGGGGTTGTTCCCGCTGTTCGAGGCCGAACATGGCGAAGTGACTTCGCGCTATACCCTGCGCCGACCGGTACCGGTCACCGAGTATCTGCAATTGCAAAAGCGCTTCGCGCACCTGTTCGGCAAGAATCCCGATACCGACACGCTGGCGCGCATCCAGGCGATGGCCGAGCGCAACATTCGCATTTTCGGCCTCGCCGGCCCGGCGGCATGACGATGAAAAAACCGTTTGCCATCACGCTGGATCCGGGCTCGAGCCTGACCAACCACACCGGTTCCTGGCGCACCAGTCGCCCGCAGTACGTCGACCGCCTGCCGCCGTGCAACAACGCCTGCCCAGCCGGGGAGAACATCCAGGCCTGGCTGTACCACGCCGAAAGCGGCGACTACCATCGCGCCTGGCAGGAACTGGTGCGAAACAACCCGCTGCCCGCCCTGATGGGGCGCGTCTGCTACCATCCCTGCGAGGACTCGTGCAATCGCGCGAAAGTCGACGAAGCGGTGAACATCCATGCCGTCGAGCGCTTCCTTGGCGACGAGGCTCGCAAGCGCGGCTGGAAATTCAGCATCGACGCGTCGCCATCCGGCAAGAAAGTGCTTGTGGTTGGCGCCGGTCCATCGGGCCTATCCGCCGCGTACCACCTGGCGCGCCTGGGCCACCAAGTGACGATCCATGAAGCCGGCCCCTTGTCCGGCGGCATGATGCGCTTCGGCATTCCGCAGTACCGGCTGCCGCGCGACGTGCTCGACGCCGAGGTGCAACGCATCCTCGACATGGGTGTCGAGCTTAAGCTGAACACGCGGGTCGATGACATTACCGCGAGCATGAAGGAAGGCGGCTTCGATGCCGCGTTCCTCGCCGTCGGCGCGCACGTGGCCAAGCGCACTTCGATCCCGGCGCGCGACGCCACACGCATCCTCGATGCGGTCAGCGTGCTGCGCGGCATGGAGACGGGCGAGCGGCCGCAGCTGGGCCGGCGCGTCGTCGTCTACGGCGGCGGCAACACCGCGCTCGACGTCGCGCGCACCGCCAAGCGGCTTGGCGCGACCGAAGCCCTGATCGTCTATCGGCGTACCCGCGAACAGATGCCCGCACACGACTTCGAACTTCAGGAAGCGCTCGAGGAAGGCATCATGGTCAAGTGGCTCAACACCATCAAGCGGGTTGAGGACACCACCTTCACGGTGGAGAAGATGGCGCTCGATGACAAGGGCTTCCCGCAGCCGACCGGACAGTTCGAGACCATC
>DASUDU010000309.1:0-5885 GCA_036275435.1 Usitatibacteraceae bacterium
TCCTGCGCGGTGCTGCCGACCACCACGTAATCGCGGTCCTTGACGGGCAGCCCGAGGAGCGCATCGCGCACGCTGCCGCCAACCGCGTAGATTTTCATCGCTCGATCTTGGCGTGCCGGCGCCCGCTAGGCAGCAGGCGCCGCGGCGTAAGGTTCGTCTTCCGGCACGAACTCGCGCTCCAGCCGGGCCGCTGCTGCCCATTGGCTGACCGCGCCGGCCTCCTGGATCGCCGCGCAATACGCGCGCGACTCGTCCGAGAGCGGCGGATGGTAGGTGGCGAATCGCATCACCACCGGCGCGTACATCGCGTCGGCGGCGCTGAACCGGCCGAACAGGAACGGGCCCGTCGCGCCGAATTCGGCGCGCGTTTCGCGCCAGAGCGACTCGATGCGCGCCACGTCGCGCAGCGCCTCCGGGGTGTGCCCCTTGCCCGGATGCTGGCTGCGGATGTTCATCGGCATGGCATTGCGCAGCGCGCGAAATCCGGCGTGCATCTCGGCCGAGATCGAGCGCGCCCGCGCGCGGGCGCGGGCTTGCGCGGGCCAAACGCCCGCTTCCGGGTGGCGCTCGGCCAGGTACTCGGCAATGGCCAGTGAATCCCAGATCGCCAGCGCATCGGGCGCGCCCGGCGTGCCGTCCCAGAGCACCGGAACCAGGCGCGAAGGCGACAGGCGCGGCAGCTGTTCGACCCATTCGCTGGAATGGAACTTGATGAGGACTTCGCGGAACGGGATGTTGAGCTGGGACAGCAGCACCCAGGGGCGCATCGACCAGGAGGAATAATTGCGGTTGGCGATAACGAGGGTCAGCGACATGGCACGCGCGGGCTAGCGCCCGGCCAACTGCCGCAGGCCGGCGTAGCCGTCGCGCAGCTGCGCGTCGCACAGGTAGCTGGCGGCGATCGGCTCGAGCGCGTGCGCACTGCCGAAGACGGCCGGGAACGGCTCCGGCGAGGTGTTGGGCACCTGCATCGAACGCACGTTGTCGCGGGTGATCAGGCGGCCCGGCAGGTGCTCGAAGACCCACGCCTGCAATAGCGTCAGTGCCGGCGGCAGGCCGATGATCGGGCGGCGGTGGCCGGAAAGCGTCATGGCCAGCTCGACCAGTTCGCGCAGCGTGTAGACGCGCGGCCCGGCCAGCGGGTAGGTGCGGCCGGCGCAGGCCGGGTTCTCGATGCTGATGCGCACCGCGCGCGCCACGTCGCCGACCCAGACGGGCTGGAACAACGCGCTCGGCGAGCCCAGCGGAATCACCGGCGCGACCTTGGCCAGCGCGGCAAACATGTTGAGGAACTTGTCGCCCTCGCCAAACACCACCGACGGTTGCAGGATGGTGACCGACAGGCCCGGATGCGCGGCCGCGACGCGCGCGACGGCGGCCTCGCCGCGTTCGCGCGATTGCAGGTACGCCGACGGCCCGGTGATCGAGGCGGCCAGCGCGCTCATCTGCACCATGCGGCTGACCCTTGCTGCAGCCGCGGCCATGGCGATCTGCTCGGGCAGGCGCACGTGTGCCGACTCGAAATCGCCGTGCAGGATGCCGACCAGGTTGACCACCGCATCCGCGCCTTCGAGCAGCCGCGCCAGCGCGGCCGGATCGGCAATGTTGCACTCGACGGTGCTGACCGTGGGCAGCACGCTCAGGTGCCGCGCGCGCGCCTCGACGCGGGTCGGCACGGTAACCACGTGGCCTTGTGCCGCCAACTGCGCGGCAACCGCCGAGCCGATGAAGCCGCTGCCGCCGAACAGGACGACGTTCATGGCGCGGCCGGTGCGGCAAGCGCCGCCGAGACGAGGCTGCTGATGCCGCCGTCGCGCATGCCGAGACCGGGCACGGTGCCGAGCATCGCCTTCAGGCTGGGCGCCGCCGCGCCGTTCTGGTGTGCGTAGTACCAGGTGTTGGCCATCACTTTTTTCACGTAGTCGCGGGTTTCATTGAAGGGGATGGTCTCGGCATAGATCGCGCCCTCGAGGGCGAACGGCGCGCGCCAGCGTCGCGCGCGGCCGGGACCGGCATTGTATGCCGCCGTGGCCAGCACCGGGTGGCCCAGGTCGTCGAGGACGTGTTTGAGGTAGGTCGTGCCGAGCGTGACATTGGTCGCCACGTCGTTGAGGTTTCGCGCGTCGGCCACGCCGGCGCGCTTGGCCGCCCACTTGGCCGTCGCCGGCATCAGTTGCATGAGCCCCGCTGCCCCGACCCGCGAACGCGCATCGGTCATGAAGCGGCTTTCCTGGCGCACCAGGCCGAAAACCCAGTTCTCGTCCAGGCCGCTCGCCTTGCTTTCGCGGCCGAAAACCTCGCGGTGCGGCATCGGGTAGCGTTGCGAATAGTCATGCAGCGCCAGGGTCCGATCCGCCGCGCTGATCGCCCGGTCGGGGATGCCGGCCGCGCGCGCCACCTCGGCCGCGGCGAGCAGCATTGCGTCGTCCATCCCGCGCAGGGCGAACTGCCACTCGCGCAGGCCCTCGGCCTTGAGGTCCAGGCGATACAGGTGCAAGGCCCGCTGGATGCCCCGGTTCGCGCGCGCGGCTTCCAGTTGCGCCGCTGCCGGTTTCCAGCCGTTCCAGGCAGGCTGCGGCAACTTGCCGGCGTCCTCCGCGGCAAGCAGGGCATAGAAGCCGGATTCGCGGGCAAGCTTGTCGCGCAACGCGAGCCCTTCGGCCATGTTGCCCAGCGCCAAGTGCGCCCGCGACAGCCAGTAGCGCCACGCCGGCTCCTGTTGAAAGAGGCCGTCCATGGCGCCGATCGCCGCCTTGACCGCAGCCCAGTCGCCGCTGCGCAACGCGGCGCGCGCTTTCCACGCCGCCTGCATCTCGGTCAGCGGCGTCGCCCCTGCCCTGGTGTACCAGTCGAGCGCCGCGGCATCGTGTTGCATGGCGCCGAACAGCCCGACCTGCGCATACGCGAACTCGCGCGAAGCCACATCCAGCGACGCGCCATACCGCGCCAGCTGAGCCGCGGCGGACGCGGCATCGCTACGTGCCGTGCGGGTGATGGCAAACAGGAACAGTTCGGTCGAGGCGCGCTGTTTCGGGTTCAATTTTTCGCGGTTGAGCCAGCTGGCGGGGTTCAGGCCGATCTGCGCCGTGCTGCGCTCGAAGTGCGCGGGCAGCTTGTCGATTCCGGCGGCGCTTTTTCTGGCGTCGGCCAGTTGCGAGTCGGCCAGCAGTTTGCGCACGCGCATCCATTGATCGTCCGCGGTCAGGGCGAGGCGGACACGCGCCTTCTCGAACAACGTGTAGCAGGCGTCCGGCAGTGGCTTCCCGGCATTCCACAGTGCGCGTATCTCGCTGTCGGCGCCGCGGTCGTCCTGCAGCGTCCGGTAGCGCAGGTGGTGGCAGGCGATTTCGGCATCGTCGAGGGTGATGCGCGGCAGTTCGGCCAGGAACGGCTCCCAGCGGTCCTGCTTGCCCAGGGACTTGAGCCATTCGCGGCGCAGGGCATCGGCCAGCGGCGAGGCCGCGTGATCGGCGAGGAACTTCTGGATAGATGCGGCCTCAACGGCCGCCGGCGACTGCGCCAGCGCATTGGTCAGCCACCAGTATTCGGCATAGTGGCCAAGCGGGTGATCGCGCCCGCGGAACGCCTCCCTGGCGGTCGCGAGCGCCCGGGCGTCGTGGCGCTCGAATGCCTCGCGCGCGGCGACCAGTTCGCGCTCGACGCCGGTGAGGTGCGTAGCGGGACGCGGAGCAGCGGCCGCGAACGCGGAATTGTCCGGCATCAATGAAAGCGCCAACGTCATGGCGTAAAAAACCGCCACGACATGAACGGCGGGCCGCGTTGCCTGCCGGTCAACCGACTGCGGTAGATCATTTGAAAACCAGAAAGACAAAACCTTCATCGTGCGCTTCCAAGCCAATGCATTATGATCCTGAGTGATTGCGCGGCGAATGGTTCATTGTATTCCAGCCAGCCATGGACCGGCACACGACCGGCCGCGTTGTGTGATCTTGCCGTGCGCCCACTGATACCCTGCCGATGACCCCTTCCGACCCGCTGTTCTGGACTGCCCTTGCCAAGATCATTGGCGTCAACATCATTTTGTCCGGGGACAATGCCGTGGTGATCGCCCTGGCCGCGCGTTCGCTCCCGGCCAAACAGCAGAAGATGGCGATTTTTTGGGGAAGCGGCGCCGCCATCGTCATGCGGGTTGTCCTGACGCTGTTTGCCGTGGCGCTCCTGCAAATGCCATGGCTGAAGCTGGTCGGTTCGGTGCTGTTGCTGTGGATCGGCGTCAAGCTGCTGACCGACGAGGACGACGGTGGCGGACACGTCGACGCGCACGATTCCCTGCTCGCGGCGATCAAGACCATCCTTGTTGCCGACCTGGTGATGAGCATTGACAATGTCATCGCGGTGGCGGCGGCGGCCAAGAGCAGCACGCTCCTGCTGGTCATCGGCCTGGCGATCAGCATTCCGCTCATCATCTATGCCAGCACGCTGCTGATCAAGCTCATGGAACGCTTCCCGGTCATCATCACCATCGGCGCGGCCCTGATCGGCTGGGTTGCGGGCGAAATGGCCTGGGAGGAAGAAGTCATCCGGCCGTTTACCCAGCATTTCCCGCGCTGGTTCGAATACGTTTCCGCTTCCGCCTGCGCGCTGCTGGTGGTGTTCGGCGGCAAATGGTTGGCGCGGCGGCAGGCGGCGTCAACCGCTGCCAAGGCTGAAGCGTCCTAGTCAGGCAATTCCAACATCACTCTCACCCAATTGGAGAACGACATGAAGGCATCGACCCGCAGGATCCGTTTCACGCCCATTGCATCGGGCATTGCAGCATTGCTCTTGTCGGGCGCAGCCCAGGCCTGGGAGCCGGCCAAGTCGGTCGAGTTCGTCGTTCCCGCCGGAACCGGCGGCGGCGCCGACCAGATGGCGCGCCTGATCCAGGGCATCATTTCCAAGAACAACCTGATGAAGCAGCCCATGGTGGTCGTCAACAAGGGTGGCGGGGCCGGCGCGGAGGGCTTCCTTGAAGTCAAGGGGGCAAAAGCAGACCCGCACAAGATCATCATCACGCTTTCCAACCTGTTCACCACGCCGCTGGCCACGGGTGTGCCGTTCAGCTGGAAGGATCTGACCCCGGTGAAGATGATGGCGCTCGATCAGTTTGTCTTCTGGGTCAATTCCGAAACCCCGTACAAGACGGCCAAGGAATACATCGATGCGGTGAAGGCGGCCGGGCCGGGCAAGATGAAGATGGGCGGCACCGGGTCGAAGCAGGAAGACCAGATCATCACCGTCGCGATCGAGAAGATCACCGGAGCCAAGTTCACCTATATCCCGTACAAGGGTGGCGGCGAGGTTGCGGTGCAACTGGTCGGCAAGCACGTCGATTCGACGGTGAACAACCCGATCGAGGCGGTCGAGCAGTGGCGCGCCGGAAAGCTGCGCCCGCTGTGCGTGTTCGACGACAAGCTGATGCCGTACAAGACCAAGGTCACCGCGACGATGTCCTGGGGTGACATCCCGACCTGCAAGAGCCAGGGGATGGACGTCGACTACCAGATGTTGCGCGGCATTTTCATGGCGCCGGGCGTGAGCAAGGAGCAGGTCGGCTATTACGTCAACCTGCTCAAGAAGGTCACCGAAACGACCGAGTGGAAGGAGTTTCTGGAAAAAGGCGCATTCGACCAGACGACCATGGTCGGCGACGACTACGCCAAGTGGGTCGCCAAGGAAGAAAAGCGCCACGAAACCCTGATGGCGGAAGCCGGCTTCCTCGCCAAGAAATAACCGGGAATGGCCAAGGCCCCGGGTTGCGGCCCGGGGCGGTGTTCGGTGCGGGACGCGGGCCCGCAGGTGCGATCAGGCCGGCAATCGGACGGCAAGGGAGAGGCGCTTGGAAGAGGAAAAATCAGCCGCATCCGTGCGGATGCTTGACTGGG
>DASUDU010000310.1:0-3808 GCA_036275435.1 Usitatibacteraceae bacterium
AGGATGGTCTTGATCATCTCGCCGCTCAGGGTGTTCACGGTCACCTGCGGATAGGTGATCGCCGTCTGGTCCATCAGGTGCTCGAGGGTGATCGCGTCGCCGGGCAGCAGGCTGGTGCCCCAGCGAAATCCCGGCGAAAAGGCGATCTCCGCTCCCTGGGTTTCCATCAGGCCGTCAAGAATCAACTGGTCGAAGCTGCCGTTGAAATTGCCGCGGCGGAACAGCAGGCCCTCGGTGATGGCGAGTTTCTCGGCGAGCTTGCCGGCGAACGGCGCGCGGATTTTTTCAATCAGCGCGCGCATCGCGGCATCGGCCGGAAGCAGATTGGAAAACACCGGCAACAGGCGGTACCGGTACCCCGCCACCTTGCCGCCTTTGACGTCGAAGTCGAGCACACCAAGAAACTTGCCGTTCGAACCGGCATTGGTCACCAGCGTCCTGCCGGAGCGGTTTTCCACCGCGATGGGCGCCGGCACACCATCGTGGGTGTGGCCGCCGAGGATCGCATCTAGGCCGGTGACGCGGGACGCCAGTTTCAAGTCGACGTCCATGCCGTTGTGCGACAGCAGGACGACCACTTGTGCGCCCTTGCCGCGCGCCTCGTCGATCCACTTCTGCAACTCGGCTTCCTTGATGCCGAAGCTCCACTCGGGGATGAAATGGCGCGGATTGGCGATCGGCGTGTAGGGGAAGGCCTGGCCGATGATCGCCAAGGGCACACCGTTCATTTCCCGCATCGTGTAGGGAGGAAACACCGCGTCGCCGAAATCGGTGGTCTGCACATTCTGCGCAATGAAATCGACCTTGCCCTTGAAGTCCTTGTCGATGATGGCCTTGACGCGCTTGTCGCCCAAGGTGAATTCCCAATGGCCGGTCATCACGTCCACGCCGAGCGCAAGGCAGGCATCGACCATGTCCTGCCCTTCGGTCCACAGGGCCGTGGCCGAACCCTGCCAGGTGTCGCCGCCGTCGAGCAGCAAGGCGCCGGGGCGGCTGGCCTTGAGGCGCTTGACCAGCGTGGCCAGATGCGCGAATCCGCCGACCTTGCCATAGCGTCGCGCCGCGGCGACGAAATCCAGATGGGTGAAGGCGTGCGCTTCGCGGCTGCCGCGGGCAATGCCGAACCGCTTGAGCAGGTGTTCGCCCACCAGATGCGGCGCTTTGCCGCTGGCGCCGGCCAGCCCCAAGTTGACGTTGGGTTCGCGGAAGTGGATCGGCATCAATTGCGCGTGGCAATCGGTCATGTGCAGCAGGTGCACATTTCCGTAGCGCGGCAATTCGTAGGGATCGTTCGCCGCTCCCGCAGCGGCGCCATCGAGCGCGAATCCGCCGGCGGACGAAACGGCGAGCAGGTGCAGGAACTCGCGGCGGCTCAGCTGGCTCATGCGACTTCTCCGTCAGAATTCCAGGTCATCGGCGATGGCCTTGATGCCGGCCTTGGCGCAGGCTTCATCGGCTTCGCCATTCGGCGCCCCGGACACCGCGATCCCACCGAGGATCTGGCCGCCGGACTCGATCGGCAAGCCGCCGCCCGCGGCGATGACCCGCGGCAACTGCCGCACCCCGCTCATCGGCTTGCCGGGCTGCGTTTCCGCGGCGATGATGCTGGTCGCCTGCCGGAAACTCACCGCTGTCCACGCCTTGTTGCTCGCCATGTCCGGCGTGTGCGGGCCGGCGTAGCGATCGCGCAGCAGCACCTGCAAGATGCCTCCGCGATCCACCACCGCGACGGCAACCTGGTAGCCGGCCTTGCGGCACGAGGCCAGCGTGGCGCTGGCGGCCTTGAGCGCGGCATCGACCGTCAGCTGCCTGACCGTATGCGTTGGCGGTTCTGTCGCCGCTGCACACAGCGAAACGGCCACACCGACGGCCAGCGCCCGACCGATCAACGAAATGGTATTCATCAGGACCTCATCATGCTTGCGGGGAAAAAAAAGCCCGGCACGCCGGGCTTTCGCGATGATCATTTGTTGACCGGCGACTCCGGATCCATCAGCAGTGCCGTCACATGCCGGATCTGGTCCTCGGTGAGGATCTGGTTATGCCCGAAGCGCGGCATATTGCTGCACGCCGAGTAGGCCTGCGCATTGTAGATCTTGCCGTAGGCGTATTTCCGGTTGGCCTCGGTGAAGCCGCGCAGTTTGCCGAAGTTGTACAGGCTCGGCCCGATCGTTCCGTAGGAAATCTCCGCTTTGCTCAACTGATGGCAGGCGTAGCAATTGCCGCCGGACGGGTTGGCCGGGTTGTCGGAAAACTGCTTGCCCACTCCCGACTGCGCGATCTTCTCGCCCTCTTTCCAGTCGCCGAGCAGCTTACCGTCGGCCGGGTACTTGATCGCCTTGAGGTTGATCGCCTGGATTTTTGCGGCGACCTCCTTGGAAACCTTGCCCGACGGGGTCGAACAGGCTGCCTGGGTTTCGTCCTGGTTGAGGCGATCAACCTTGGCCTGGCCGCGGTCCTTGAATGAGGCCTTCATGACTTCTTCAGCCAGCGAGGCGGCATCGACGCCGCAGGCAAAGGCCACTGCGGCGAGCGCGGTCAGGGCAAAAAAGTACCGTTTCATGGTCCCTCCTAGCGCTTGATGGCGGGGGCGTTGAATACGCCACCGTTGGCGTTCTTCGCCAGGAACAGGGTCAATGCCACCGAGCCCTGCGAGGTGAATTCAAGTTCCGGAAAGCGCTGCTGCCGGAAGCAATCGAACAGGCGCCACTGGAACGAGCGCAATTCGCCTTGCGAGACCCGATAGGCCGGCCATGTCGTATAGGCGCGCTGCGCGTCCGCGGTCTTCGACAGATTGGGCAGGTCCTGCAAGCGGATGCGCTGGTTGTCGCTGCCATGGCATGTGGCGCACGAAAAGTCGTGCGGACCGCCGCGGTGATAAAACATCTTCTTGCCGATTTCGTAGGCTTCCTTCTCCTTCGGGTGCGTCGCCTTCACGTTCATCTTCACACCGCGCGAGGCGGCGGTGAGGTACGCAACCAGCGCCTCCATGTCGGACTTGACGTCCGGTCCGCCGAAGGGATTTTTCCGTGCCTGTGCGTAGCTGAAGCCCTGCAGCATCACCATGCAGGTCACCAGGCGCGATTCCAAGTCCTCGACCTTGTCGGTGTCGGCGAAGTACTTCGGCAACGTCGCATAGGCACCCTTGACCACGCCGGGTCCGAGGCCAATATCGCAGGCTTCGAGCGAAGCGTTTTTCGGGCCGCGCTTTTTCTTCCACAGGTCCTCGCCGCGCGCCTCCCACAAATCGGCCGGGTTGCCGTCGGCCAGCGCCTGCCGGTACTTCTCAATCTCCTTGATGCTGTCCTGCTGGGCGCTTGCCGGAAAACCCACGGCTGCGGCCAGCACCGCCAGCGCGAATGCCATTGCAGATGCTCGCATGGTGCTCCTCCTTGTTTTTTCGGATTGCGGCCTAGGGCTTGAGGTAGACAAACCCTTCCCTGGCCTGCAGGCGCCCGATCTCGACGACCCCCGACGGCACGAGGCGGGTCTGCGGAATCAGCTTCTTCGGGTCAATCTTGTTGTTTTTCAGGGTGATCTCGCAGACGCGGAACTCGACGCCGCGCGCTTCGAGTTCTTCCACCGGGATGTTGAACGGGTTGCCGGTTGCGTTGACCGCGCCCTCGAGCAGGAAATTGACGCCTTGCGCGTGCGCAACAACAACAATCTTTGTCTTCGGGTCCACGTCGAGGTGGTTCTTGATGTTGCGCAACCCTTTGGTCGCCTGGTCGAATCCGGAGTCAAAGTGGTAGACCACCTTGACCGGCTCGTCCTTGCCGGCTGCCGTGGCGGCAAGCGGCAGCAGCAG
>DASUDU010000311.1:0-4205 GCA_036275435.1 Usitatibacteraceae bacterium
TGGAACCGAAGCCGTTTGCGGGCGCCACGCATGTGTTCGACGTCGCCCAGCCCGGCCGGCCGGAGCGCTGGGCCTCCGGCGCGAAGGCGCCGGAGCACGCGCGCTACCTTGGCGCGTGCGAAGCCGTGACCCGGCTCGAACACATGCTCGGCAATTTCGAACTCGACATGCTCGATGAAGACGTGCGCATCGCCCGCGAGTTTTCTCCCGGGCAGCGCATGACCGTGTTGCGCCAGTTCATGTCCTGGTGGGGCGACCATCCGCCGCAGCCCGAGCGCCAGCTCATTCGCCTCGAAGGCGGGATGCGCGTGGCGCATGGCTTTCACACCATTTGCCAGACCATTCCGCACGTGGTGGCGCGGGCTGAGCGGGATGGCGCTGGCGGCGCAACCGGCGCGGCGCTGGAAATCGAAGACAACGAAGAGATGGAACCGCCCGAAA
Organism: Usitatibacteraceae bacterium; assembly: GCA_036275435.1. Classification (GTDB taxonomy): domain Bacteria; phylum Pseudomonadota; class Gammaproteobacteria; order Burkholderiales; family Usitatibacteraceae; genus UKL13-2. Next base: position 442 of record DASUDU010000311.1, read on the forward strand.
CCTGGCCGGAGCACGACGCGGGCCTGCATGTCGTGCACGCCCACGCCGGGCCGAATGTCGGCGCCTGGGCCGAGGTCGGCGAGCTCACCGCAATCCGAATCCATGACCACACCGAATGGTGGCTGGCAGCGATCCGCCGACTCGCGCCGGGGCCGCAGAACATTCTGCGGGCCGAATTCGAAGTGCTGTCGAAGAAACCTTTCGGCGCATGGCTGCGCGTCATGGGGCGGGAGGAAACCTCCGCCGCGAATTGGCAGGCTGCCGACGGTTTCGCCTTCGAGTACATCCAAGGCATCATCCTGACCGACTGGAAGGTGCCCGGCCAGGCCGGCACGATCATCGTGCCCAAATCGAAGTTCGTGCCGCAGGAAGTCCTCGAGTTGCTGCATGGCGGCAAAAGCCGCCTGCTGCGGTTGACCGAGTTCCGCGAACAGGGCAAGGACTTCGACTGGTGCGTGTTCGAGTGGGCTTAATGAGCGGCCGGAAAACACGCGACATCGGCTTCCTTTCCCCCGGGGGTATTACTTCGTCGTCCCCGCGTAGGCGGGGACGACACAAAAATGGTTCATCCAGGTTTTGTATGGGTTCCCCTTTGAAGAAGCATGTCCTGAGTGTATAGATGGGGGCCGCGCCGAACGGCGCGGGGCGATTGGCGACGCTCCAGCTTTGTACGCGCTTGCGAACAGGATCGACTATCAATCCCGCTCTCGCTCGCCGCTCCCTTCGTCAAAGGGGGCATTGAAACGAGACAAATCGAACAGAACGACGCGCCGGCTACTTGCGCGTGTATTCGAAGCGCGTTTCGCCGCTGACACCGCCGTCGCGCTTGACCTTGATGGTGATCAGGTACTTGCCGGGCGTCGCCAGCTCGACAAACGCGCCGTAGCTGATGCCCTGGTTGATCGCCAGCACATCGAGCGGCTTGGTTTCGCCGCGCAGCGCCGGATCCTCGACGCGCGCCTCGACCTGGGCGTTGGTGATGGTGTTCTTGGTGACGCGATCGCGCAGCGTCACGTTGAGGTGATAGAAGTTCTTCCCGTCGGGAATCTTGTCGAAGGCCGCGACCGGCTGCTTTTGCTGGGCTGTGCGCAGCGTCTCGGCGGGCGTGATGCCGAAATACAGCTCGGCGCCGGCGATGGCGCGGTGGAACGGATCGTTCGGCTGCGATGGCGGCGCGATTTTCGGCACGAACGTGGCGCTGGCCGGGTTGAACATGTAGATGATGGCGTTGCGCATTTCGTTGACCGTGACCTCTGCCAGTCCGCCGCGTGCCGGCATCGGCCCGTGGCCGTTGAAGGCCGAGCGCACCACCTCATCCATGCCGCGTTTCAGGCGCTGTGTCCAGGCGTCGCGATCGCCGATCTTGGGCGCGCCGTTGTCCCCGGTCTGGTGGCACTTTCCGCATTGCTTGTCGACGATTTGTTTGCCGGACAGCTGCTGCGGGCGAATGGTGATCTTGTCGGTGACCTGGCTGGGCACCGGCTTGCCGATCGGCTCGATCCACTTGCCGCCCGACTGGTTGACCATGTAGACGATGGCGCGGCTGATCTCGAGGTCGCTGGCGTCGGCGCTGCCGCCGTGGGCCGGCATCTTGCGGATGCCGTCAAGCGCCGATTGCGTCAGGCTGGCCAGGCCGCGCTGCTGCAGCTTGACCCAGGCGGCGCGATCGCCGATCCTCGGCGCACCGTCCTTGCCGGTGGCGTGGCAGGCCGCGCAGGTCGCCTGCACGATGACCTTGCCGCTGCGATCGATGTCCAGCGCGCCAGCCGGTAGCGCCGCTGCAATCAATATGCCGCCCGCCAGCCAGGCGAGCTTGCGGCGCGCGCCGCCGTTGAACCGGGACTGCAATCGCGAATTCATTCTCATCGGGGTCTCCAAGAGGGACATTGAGCTGCACAAACCAGATTTGCGCCGCCGGTCTGCGCCGGCCGGGCATCATGACCCATGCTTCCACGCATACTCTTGCGCGCTTTTGGGCCGGTCAATTTGATACCTGTCAATTTTGTCGCAGAAACATGCGTGTTTTCGAACCGGGCGGCGACCGGCGGCCGCGTTGCCGGCTGCATGCTTTCTGATCAACCTCAACAATTCCGGGGCAGAATGCCGCATGATGGGCGCGCCGCAGGCGCCATCTGCCCGCCCTGCCGGCTTCCGCTCCAATCTTTTGCGTCGCCCGCACGCCATGACTGCCCTGATCATCTATTCCACCGTTGACGGCCAGACCCTGCGCATCTGCGAGCGCCTGAAGGTGCGCTTCGAATCTGCCGGCTGGACGGTGCGCCTGTCGACCGTCGCCGAGGCCGGCGGGCTCGACCTGGCCGCGTTTGAACGCATCGTCATTGGTGCCAGCATCCGCTACGGCAAGCACCGCGCCGACCTGGTGCAGTTCCTCGTCGATCGTGGCGCGCAACTGAGCCGGCAGCGCACCGCGTTCTTCACCGTCAACGTGGTGGCGAGGAAGCCCGAGAAGAACCGCCCGGATACCAACCCGTACATGGTCAAGCTGATGAAGCGCCTCGACTGGCGGCCCGCGCTGCTTGACGTGTTCGCCGGCAAGATCGACTACCCGCGCTACGGGTTCTTCGACCGGCAGATCATCCGCTTCATCATGTTCCTGACCAAGGGCCCGACCGGCGCCAACGACGTGGTCGAATTCACCGACTGGGCACGGGTGGACGCCTTTGCCGAGGCGGTCCTCGCGCTTTCGTGAGGAGCCGGAAAATTCGTGACACCGACTTTCCTTTCCACCGCAAGTTTCTTCGTCGTCCCCGCGAAAGCGGGGACCTCTAGCTTTGCCATAGTGGGCAACGATTCAACTGCGTAGTCAGAGGTCCCCGCCTGCGCGGGGACGACACAATAGTGCGTCACACGAGTATCGAATTCGCAATTACGCAGCCGCCGAATCGCGCCCAACCCTTCGAAAGGACCAGCAATGCTCGAACTCAAAATTCCCGACATGACCTGCGGCGGCTGCGCCGCTTCCATCACCCGCGTGGTCAAGGCGCTCGACGCGGCGGCCACGGTGGATGCCGACCTTGCCGCGCACACGGTGCGCATCGGTAGCGGCGCTGCGCCCTCTGCACTGGTCAAGGCCATCGAGGTCGCCGGCTTTCACCCCGAAACCGTTTGAGCATGCCCCACCCGGCGCGCACGGCCGCCTGCGGTCGGCTGTGCGGCGCCTGACCCCAGCCATGGCGGCCCCTGCCACCACGATCACCCTGCCGGTCGAGGGCATGACCTGCGCCTCCTGCGTGGCGCGGCTTGAAGGCGCGCTCGGCCGCGCCCCCGGCGTGGTGCGCGCGAGTGTGAACCTGGCCAGCGAATCGGCCACGCTGGAGGTGACGACGTCTGCGGCGGCAGTGCCGATCGACACGGCGGCCCTGATCGGGGCGGTGGATCGCGCGGGGTTTCACGTGCCGACGCAAACGCTGGCGCTGGCCATTTCCGGCATGACCTGCGCCTCCTGCGTTTCCCGTGTAGAACGCGCGCTGCTGGCGGTGCCCGGCGTGCTGCGCGCCAGCGTCAACCTGGCCAGCGAGCGCGCGCAGATTGAATTTCCGCGCGGGGCGATCGATGCGCGCACGCTGATCGATGCGGTCAGCCGCGCCGGATACGGCGCGAGCGAGCTCGTTGCCGGGTTGCCGCCAGACGCCCCGACGGCCGCACTGTCGCGCGAGGCGCGCCACCTGCTGTGGGCCATTGCCCTGAGCCTGCCGCTGGCCCTGCCGATGCTGTTGATGGCACTCGGCCGCGACGCGATGCTG
>DASUDU010000312.1:0-3829 GCA_036275435.1 Usitatibacteraceae bacterium
CTCGGCATCTTCTGGAAGCGCGCCAACAAGTGGGGTGCGATCTTTGGCATGCTGGCCGGCATCGGCGTGACGTTCTACTACATGATCACCACGCAGCCGTGGATGCGCGAGATTTTCTTCGGCACGCCGCGCTCGGTTCCGGCTGATTTGTGGTGGGGCATCAATCCGATTTCCGCGGGTCTGTGGGGTGTTCCGCTCGGCTTCCTCGTGATCATCGTGGTCAGCCTGGTGACTCCCGAGCCGGACAAGGAGACGCAGGAACTGGTCGATCATGTGCGCTTCCCGGTGCTCGAAGGCGACATCGACACCAAGGCAGCGGAGTAGCGAGCAGCAGAAGCAGACGCAATACAGCGATACAATTCAAGCCCGCACCTCGGTGCGGGCTTTTTCTTTTCCGCGGCCCTGCCGCGCGGGGTTTATCGCCGTTGAGCATCCTGTTTCGCTACCTGGCCCGCGAGATCCTCTGGGCGACCCTGCTGCTGCTGGCCGCACTGCTCGCGCTGTTCGCCCTGTTCGACCTGATCCGCGAGATGGGGGAGTTGGGCAAGGGCAGTTACCGGCTCGCAACCATGGCGTGGTTTGTTCTGCTTTCCCAGCCAGCCCATGTCGTGGTGATATTTCCGGTTGCGGCCTTGATGGGCACGATGTTTGCCATCGCACGGCTATCGTCCCAGTCGGAATTGACGGTGATGCGCGCTTCGGGCCTTTCGCTGGCGCGTTTGGCCGGCCTCACCGCGTTGATCGGCTTGGCGCTCTCGACGGTAGTGTTTCTGTTCGGCGAGTATGTTGCGCCGGCCTCCGGCGAATTGGCCAAGCGCGCGAAACTGGCGGCGACCAGCAGCATCGTCGCGCGGCAGTTCCGTTCCGGGTTCTGGATCAAGGACGATCTGTCGTTTATCAACATCCAGAACGTCTCGCCGCAGGGTGAACTGCAGGAACTGCGGATCTACGAATTCGACCGCGAGTACCGGCTGACGGCCATCTCAATGGCGCGCGCCGCGCGGTTCGACGAAAAGGACGCGCGCTGGCAGCTCGAGGGCGTCGAGAAAACCAGCTTTTCGGCCAATCGGGCGCAATTGGAACGCCTGCCCTCGGCGATCTGGAATTCGGCGATCACGCCGGCGCTGATTTCGGTGCTGCTGGTCCGGCCGGACGCGATGCCGGTGACCAGCCTGTGGGCCTACATCGACCACCTGCGCGAAAACAAGAGCAACAGCACGCAGTATGAGCTGGCGCTGTTCGGCAAGCTGTTCCAGCCGCTGACCACCATTGTCATGATGCTCATTGCGATTCCTTTCGCCATCCAGTCCCAGCGCGCCCGCGGGGTCGGCGGCAAGCTGATGGCCGGAATCCTGATCGGCCTCGCGTTCTATTTCCTGAACCAGTTGGCCGGCAACCTGACGGTCATCAACAACTGGCCGCCGCTGCTCAGCACCGCGCTGCCGCTGTTGCTGGTGCTGGCGATTGCCGCCGGGCTGATCGCGCTGCGTGAATCCGCTGCCCGGTTGCCGCGCCTTGCCGCCTCCGGTTGAACCGCCGTTTCAGGCAGACAGCAGCCGCGTTCCGGCGATGCGGTCGTGGAGGAATTGCCGGTCCGCATCGAAACGCGCCCACAGCAGGGTCGCCAGCGCCGGGACGAAGCACCACGCCGTCAGCGCGGGGTGGACACGCTGCGGGAAGAACACCAGCACGATGCCGACGCAGGCCGGCCCGAAGAACAACGTCGCGGCCGCGAGGCGCGACAGCGCGCGAACCGGCGTCAGGGGCTGTCCCTGGGAATCGGTGACCTTGAAATGCCAGGTCTTCATTGGCAGCGTTTGGCCGCCGTGCGTCCAGAACCACGCGTAGTAGCTGGCGACGATGGCGGCGAGGTAGATCTGAAAGAAGAACTGCGGGAATCCTGAAAGCGTCGCCCCCTGCAGCCCGGCGACCGGAAACGCAGCGATCAACAACAAGGCCAGCAGGAGCAAGCCTTCGTAGGGCAGGCACGCCAGCCGGCTGGCAATGCTCGGAACCCGGGCGTTCGCGGGAAGCGCCAACTTACTTGGGCGCTGCCGGTGGAGCGGCTGGTCCGGTTTCTGCGCCTGAGCGCTTGGTGTCCCAGCGCTGGCGGATTTCTTGCTGCTTTTCCGGAGGCAGCGTGGAAAGGTCCCGGTATTTTTCGCGGGCCTGTTGGCGTTGTTGCGGGGTCAGCGAGGCCCAGCCGCGAATGCGCTCCTGATAGCGCGCCTGTTCATTGGGGGCCAGCTTCGGGTAGGTGCGTGCGCTGTCGATCAGCCGGCGCTGCTGAAGGCCGGGCATGCTATCCCATTCGCGCTCGAGCGGCGCCAGAACCTGGCGCTCGGAATTGGGCAGTTTCTTCCACGGAACCTGGGGGACCGGCTTTTGCGGCTGTGCGGGCGCAGTGTCCGCCGCGGCACAAAACGTGATCGTGGCCAGCAAGCTGGCCACGAGACCCTGCGCTGCACGAATCCAGAGCCGTCGCATTATTCGCCCGACTCCCGGACCCAATCGGCGAAATCCTTGTCGAGCAAGGCATCCACGGGAAGTTCGCCGGCAAGCAGTTTTGCGTCCAGCGCGCCGATTTCGTCGAACGGCTCGATCGGGCCGCTCGACCAAGAGGTATAGGCGACAACCCCGGCGATGGCCAGAATCGGCAGCCAAAACAACGGTTTGCGCACCCAATGCGTCCAATCGAGAACCGGCCCTTGCGCAGTTGCCAGCCCCGAAACGGCGACCGGCTGTGGAATCGCCGCCATTGCCGCTTGGCGCGCCTTCTGCAACCGGTTGAGTTTGGAGTCGTCCAAGCCGGAAAGACCGGCATTGAGCCGGTCAGCGATAAGCCTGCCAAAATCGTTCTCGTTCATGGCCGTGACCTCAATGCTTTTCGGTGTTGACCACCGAATCCATTGAAATTCCTTTTGTTTTCAACATGATGGACAGCGCGCTCACCGCGCGGGAACAGTGCGTCTTGACGCTGCCCTCGGAACACCCCATGGCTTTGGCGGTTTCCGCGACGTCCAATTCTTCCCAGTAACGCAGCAAGAACGCCTCGCGTTGACGGGCCGGAAGGCGCTGGATGGACTCTTCGATGATGGCCAAAACCTGCGACTGTTCGAGCTGGTGGGCCGGCGAGACCGGGATGGAACTGGCGGACTCGGCCGCCAAGGTCTCCAGCAGATCATGATCGTCCCCATCCTCGTCGCCGGACATCGAGGAAAACGTGCTGGTGTGCGTGGATCGCACCTTTTGCCGGCGAAACCAGTCACGAATGGTGTTCTGCAGGATGCGCTGGAACAGCATCGGCAGTTCGGTATGCGGACGGTCCGTATAGTTTTCGACCAGCTTCATCATCGAGTCCTGCACGATATCGAGCGCGGCCTCGTCGTCGCGGACGGCAAAAACCGCCTGTTTGAAGGCCCTGCGCTCGACCGAAGCGAGAAAATCCGAGATTTCTTGTCGACTGGCCAGGGTTTCCTCGGTCTGATGCGCGTGTTGCAGGGGTTCGGGCAGCGGGTTGATGCGCGAGTCTAGCAAGTTTCGGTCGCGGCGGCATTCCGTGCCCAAGGGGTGCTTGACCGGCGCGGCCGGAGCCGGTAAGGTTCTGTTTTCTGCACTGCACAATCCACCGGGCGACCCCCGGTGTGCCGAGGGGACCGGTCGCGTTACCGCGCGGCTGGCCGCGCCGCAAGCGAGGTTGGCGCAGTGAGTGGGCGCACGGCCGAATCCCCAAGAGGGTGACCGGGCGCAGCACCATTCGCCGGTTTCCATTCGGGACGTCAACGCGGGTCGTTGGCGTGGCTGGGGTCGCCGGTTCCCGCTCATTGCA
>DASUDU010000313.1:0-3783 GCA_036275435.1 Usitatibacteraceae bacterium
GCTTACGACCGGCTGATGGCGATGGCGGACGCGCTCGGCAAGGCCGAGCGCATCAGCGTGGCCATGCGCGTGAACTACGACGTCGTTCAGGAAAACGGCGAGAAGATCGAATTCGGCGAGCGGCGCGACATCCTGCTGAAGCGTCCGGACAAGCTGCGCATCGTCGAGTCATTCGATGCAGGCGACAGCGGGCGGGTCGTGTTCGACGGCAAGGACATCACCGTGTTCAACAGCGGCGCCAAGGTTTACGCCAGGGCACCGCAGCCGGGCAATATCGATCAGGCGGTCGTTTATTTCGTGCGCGACCTGCAAATGCGCTTGCCTATCGCGCCGCTGCTGCTCACCACCTTCGCCGATGAGCTCAAGGGCCGTCTGGAGAGCATCGATTACGTCGGGCGCACCGATTTTCTGGGCGAGCCGACGCATCAGATCGCCGCGCGCGCCGAGAAGGTCGACTTCCAGATGTGGATCACCGACACGCCGCAGCCACTGCCGTTACGGGTGGTGATCACCTACCGCTCGGCGCCGGGACAGCCGCAGTTTCGCGCCGATTTTTCGAAGTGGAACCTGTCCCCGAGCATCGCGGAGGGCGACTTCGCCTTCACACCGCCGACCGACGCCAGGCAAATCGCGTTTGCCGCGCAATTGGCACCGCCGCCGGCCAATGCTTCGGCGCCGGGCGCCCCAGCGAAGAAGTAAGGAGCCAAGCCATGACCACGACTAACCACAGCCGCTTACTGGCCACGGTGGCGATCGCGCTGTTTGCCACCGGCGTTTTCACCTTCACCGATGGGCACGCGCGGGGCCAGCAGCAAGGCCGCAGCTTTTCACGTCAGGGGCCGGCCATGAGTGGCAGTCTGAGTGGCGGTGAGCGTCGTGCCTCTGCCAGCAGCACGCGATCGGCCAACCAGGCGTCCCGGCAGGGCGCGGTCTCGGCCAATCAGACGCAGCGACAGGATGTCAGGGGGCAGAGTCGCGACGCGTACCAGCAAGGGCGCACCGAGCGTACGGACAGCCGTCAGCAGGGAGCATCCGAGCGTACTGATACCCGCCAGCAAGGGTATAGCGAGCGCACCGAGATGCGCCTCGACTATGCCGATGACCACTCCGGTTACTACCACGACCACGATGACGACGACTGGGATGCCGGCTCGGCGGCGGTCGGCTTCGTCGCCGGCGCCGTCGTCGGCGCGGTGGTGACCGACGCGGTCAACGACAGCTCCACGCCCACCACGACCACGGTGGTCACCACCGCCCCGCCGGCACCGGTCGGTGGCCTGCCGTGTGCACCCGAGATCACCAGCGTCAAGGGCGTCACCTATTTCCGTTGCGGGCAATCCTATTACACGCAGGCTTACGGTCCGTCGGGTCCCATTTATATGCCCGTACAGCCGCCGTACTGACGTGGCAGGCCCTGAACGCTCAGTACCCGGCCCAGGCACTGGAGGGCCGGTGCATCTCAAGCCGCTCATCATCTCGCCGACCGCCAATCAATCAGCCGGGGTGTGGTACATAAGGACTGGGACGACTCTTGTTGGCCTAACGAAATAAGACCAATCACCAATCAGGAGGGCAAAAAACATGACACGCGAACATTCGTCCACGTCAGGTGGCTCACGGCGCGATTTCCTAAAAAACAGTGCGGTCGGTGCTCTCTGGGCGGCCACTGGTAGCAACCTGCTCGGGAGCACGGCCAGTCACGCCGGCACGTCGACAAAACCAACGGCCGGCGCCGCGGCGCGAACTGCGCCAGGCCAGCCTTACAACATCCTGTTCATCTTGACTGACCAGGAACGCCATTTCCGCCCCGGCGAACTGCCCAAAGACTACCACCTGCCGGCCCACGAACGGCTGGCCGCTAAAGGCGTTGTGTTCGACAACCACCGTATAAACGCCTGCGTTTGCACCCCGTCGCGGTCTGTGATCTACACGGGCCAACACATACAACACACCCGCATGTTCGACAACACGAACTTTCCCTGGATCAATAGTCTGTCGACTGACATCAAGACGCTCGGACATTTGCTACGGGAGGCGGGCTACTATTCCGCCTATAAAGGTAAGTGGCACCTGACCCGCGAATTCGAAACCGTCAACAAACTCGATGCCCCCGAAAAGTTCTTCACCAAGGAAATGGAGGCCTACGGGTTTTCCGACTACCTTGGGATTGGTGACGTCATTGCCCACACTCAAGGCGGTTATCTACATGACGGGTTCATCACCGAGCAGGCCGTTAGCTGGTTGCGCGGCAAGGCGTCGGACTTGGCAAATCAGAGCCAGCCTTGGTTTCTCGCACTGAACTTGGTCAATCCGCACGACGTGATGTTCTACGACACGGACGAACCAGAACAACCCATGCAGAGCCGAAACAACCTCGCCCACATCGCCGGTGACCCTCGGAACTCGCGATATGCCAAGCAATGGGATTTGTCACTACCGACCAGCTTCTCAGAGCGTCTGGATGCGCCAGGTCGCCCGCCTGCGCATACCGAACACACGTTGGCCAACGACGCCATGACTGGCCCGATTCCAGTAAGCGACACGTGGCGATGGCGCAAGCGTTACAACTACTATCTCAACTGTCTGCAGGACGTGGACAGCCACATCATGACCGTGCTCGACGAGCTGGACGGACTCGGGCTAGCTGACAAGACCATCGTGATATTAACTGCCGACCACGGTGAACTCGGCGGCGCCCATCAGATGACGGGCAAGGGGGCCACCTCGTACCGCGAACAGAATAACGTGCCGTTGATCGTAGCGCACCCCGGCTATGCCGGCGGCAAACGCTGTAATGCGGTCACCTCACACCTGGATCTGGCCCCTACGCTGGTCTCGCTGACTCATGCCAGCCCCGAGAAGAAGAAGACGATTGTCGCGACTCTTCCTGGAAGGGACTTCTCCTCCGTGCTGGCCTCACCCGAGCGCGCCGGCCTGGATGCCATACGCGATGGACAGCTGTTCTGTTTCAACATGTTCGCCGCACTGGATGGGGAATTTCTTTCCTCGGCACGAGATCTATTGAAGCAGCCAGATGGCCCGGCCAAAGTGAAGGCGTCTGGCCTGCGCCCGGACCTGCGCAAACGGGGTGCCATACGCAGCGTGTTCGACGGCCGCTACCAGTTCACCCGCTACTTCTCGCCCAAGCAGCACAATCGCCCGACGACCCTCGACGAGCTGTTCGCCCTCAACGACGTGGAATTGTTCGACACCCAGAGCGATCCGCATGAAATGCAGAACCTGGCACTCGATCGGTCAAAGAACGCCGACTTGTTGCTGGCCATGAATGCCAAGCTGAACGCACTGATCGACACCGAAGTGGGCGAAGATGTCGGCCAGATGCTACCCCAGGGCGTAGATGGTGGCTGGGTGGCGACACCGGCCGTCAATGACCTGTAACGACCCGTTCGTTATTATTTCCCATCCGATTCTCGATGCCAAAAAGTTATCAAACACTTGCCGTCTACCGAGCGCTTGATAGCTGAACTCGAACGACATAGCCATCCACTATTTTGAAAACTACCATGAGGTTTATGCTAATGACCACAAAGCGTCTGATTCCAATCCTGGGGGCTTTTTGCATTCTCATCCAATCGGCGGCAGCCGCCGATTCAGGATTCATCGAAAGCATGCCCACGCTCTCCCCCGACGCCGATCGCGCGGGGGCAATGATTTGGAACAAGCCGGGTGTCGATCGCGCCGCGTACAACAAGATCATGATGGAACCAGTCGCCATATTTGTTAGCCCGGAGTCGAAACACAAGGACCTCGATGCCGAGGAGT
>DASUDU010000314.1:0-2735 GCA_036275435.1 Usitatibacteraceae bacterium
CGCCTATCCCGAGTTCTATGTGCCGTACAGCGAACGCGCCGCGGATGTCGGCAGGGCCGCACGCCCATTGTCGGAATTGCGCGACAAGACCGAGCACAAGACGCTGTCCTTTGCGCTGGTCGGGGAGCGGCAATCGCTGCCAGACTCGCAAATGGGCTATGTCCCGTTCGTTGCGCGAATGGCTGACATCGCTGTCATCGTGCGCAAGGATTCCGGTGCCGTCCTCGGATACGTCTGGCAGGATCCCTGGAGGGATTAGCTGCCCTTGTCAGCGCATGGCCGCCAGCAGGTCGTGGTAATCGTCGGTCCAGACCTTTCGGTGCGGATCGGATTCCAGCTTGCTGAACGCCGGCTGTTTCTCGGCCTGACCCGGCTGTAGCGCAGTACGCCCGAACGGGTCGTTCCCTGAAGAGAACAGGACCCAGTCGCTGACCACCGAACCATCATCATTGGCTTCGTTGAACCAATACGCGTTGGTGGACAGTTCGCGGGCCAGGTCGGCCAGCGCAGGCTTGAGGTCGAGGAACCGGTTGGAAACGTGGAAGGCAATCACGCCGTTGTTTCCCAGGTGCCGCTGGTAGGTCCGCACCGCTTCGCGCGTGATCAGGTGCATCGGAATCGCGTCGCTGGAGAATGCGTCCACGACGATGACGTCGTACGCCTGGTTGGACTCGCCTTCCAGGACAAGGCGTGCATCGCCAAACGTCACCTGCACGGTCGCCTGGCTGTTGCGAATGAACGAGAAATAGCGCGTTGCCAGGTCGACAACCGCCTTGTCGATTTCATAGAACCGGTACAAGTCGCCGCGGTTGCCATATACCGCCAGCGTGCCCGCACCCAATCCCACGATACCCACCTTGAGCGGCCCCTGCGCGCTGCGCTTGCGTTCAACCAGCAGTTGCCCAACACCGGACGTCAAGCGGTAGTAGCTGGTTGCGGAGCGATCATACGGCGGATCGACGTATTGGTCGCCGTGCAGGATCGATCCGTGCAACAGCGACCGGCGTCGGCTGCTGATTTCCGGCGGGCCGTATTCCTTGACGCGCAACGTGCCATAAAAATTCCGGCTGGCGTGAAGGGTATTTTCGACATAGCTACGATAGGACCACAACGACGCGGCGGCGGTCGCCAGCAGGACTGCGCCGATCAAGGCGCGCGCCGGCCAGCCTTCCGCCTTCCACTCGCGAAGCAGGATCAACAGCGCCGTCGCACAGAGCGCGAGCTGCAGTTCGAGGAAGGCCGGAAACACGACCGGTGCGACGATACCGACGAGCAGCGCGCCGATCGCGCCGCCGAACGAAATCGCCAGGTAGTAACCTGTCAGGTGTGCAGGATCCGGTTTCAGCGCCGCCAGTTCGCCGTGGCAATACATGCACACGGCAAACAGCGCGACCAGGTGGACAGCAAGCTGCCACGGCAACAGGTAGTGCAGGTCGCGGTCGGCCTGTGTCCAGACCCAGGCGACGAGCGTCACGCCGACGAGCAGCATGAAAAAACGTCGCCGGTACCAACCCTTCCCGTCAAAACACAGCACGAACGTCACCAGGTAGATTGCCAGCGGCACGATCCACAGCAACGGCCCCGACGAGAGGTTTTGCGTCAGGTGATTGGTGACCGCGAGCAGCGCAACGGACGCCAGCGCGGGTAGCGCCAGCCAGAGCGGCCAATTCCGTTTCACGGTACCCGCGTTGTCCGCAGCGGCAGCATCCGGGACCGCGTGCTCCGGCAGCGCAATGGGCGGGTACTTGTGGACCATCAACAACGCTGCGCAGGTCAAGGCGCAATACAGCGCAAACAGGCCGGTCCACACGCTGACCTGCAGGGTGACCGGAAGAAACGGTTCAATGGCAAACGGATAGGCGAGCAGCCCCGCAATCGCCGCGACATTGGACAAGGCAAAAAGGCGATAGGGATTCGAATCGGGTATGGATCGCGCCCACCAGGCCTGGATCAGCGGGCTGGTTGTCGCCAGCAGGAAGTAGGGCATGCCAACGGTGACGGTCAATGCCGCGAGAACGGCGAAGGTCGGCGAGGCTCCCCCGGTTGCCTTCCATTGGGGCCCGACCAGAATCGGCAACGTCAAGATCGCAATCGCGATGACGACGACATGGAGATTGCGCTGGGACTTGGCGGGAATCCGGGTGACCAGCCCGTGCGCGTAAAAATATCCGAGCAGCAGCAGCGACTGGAAAAACACCATGCACACAACCCAGACGCCGGCTGATCCGCCGAAGCGCGGTAGCAGTTGCTTGGCGACGACCGGTTGAACGAGAAACAGCAGGAACGAGGACAGGAATACCGTGGCGCCCAATAGCAGTTTCATGCGACTCCTTGAACGTGCAGAGGTGGATTCCTGCCGCGCATGCAAGCCCGACCGGCAAACGAAGAAGAGGCGAACTTCCCGAGGAAACGAATGCCACCAGTCTCGCGGCGGCGCCGGTGCAGACCGGCCTCACTCATAGCGCAGCGCCTCCACGGGCCGCAACCCCGCCGCGCGCCGAGCCGGATAAAACCCGAAGAACACACCGACGATTGCCGAGAAAGTGAAGGCGATGGCGATGCCGGCCGGCGAGATGCCCACCGCAAGCGGCGAAAACTTGGTGATGGCGATGCTGCCCAGGTACGCCACGCCGACGCCCACCGCGCCGCCGCAGACGCAGATCACGATGGCCTCGGTGAGGAACTGCAGCAACACGTCGCGGCGCTTGGCGCCGAGTGCCATGCGGATGCCGATC
>DASUDU010000315.1:0-10507 GCA_036275435.1 Usitatibacteraceae bacterium
TTTTGCCGGGTAATACACGTAGACCGGGACCCCCGTGCGGCCGAATTCGGCCAATGCCGCGGTGATGACCGGATCCTGGACGGTCCAGTCGGCACGCACCCTGGCCACGCCCAGCTCCTGGAAGCGCCGGCGGACTTCGGGACGCTCGAGCGCGACACGCTTGTTGACCTGGCAGGTGATGCACCAGGTCGCCGTGAAGTCGACGAACACCGGCTTGCCCTGGGTGCGCAGTTCCGCGATGCGTTCCTTCGAATAGGGAATCCAGTCCTCATTCGGGGCGGACACCGGGCGAGCGTTACCCGTAGGCCAGGCCAGGTAGAGTCCGCCCGCAACGACCACAAGGGCCATGGCGAGCAGGCCCGGATGCGGCCGCAATTGCCAGCGGCCGTACGCCCAGGCGGCAAGCGCGACCAGTACCAACCCGAACAACAACTGCGCAACCGCGTCATTGCCCGACTGGGAACCGAGTACCCAGACCAGCCAGACGACCGTTGTGAGCATCGGAAAGGCGAACAATTGCTTGGTGGTTTCCATCCACGCGCCAGGCTTGGGAAGCTTCCTGAGCCATTGCGGTTGGAAGGACAGCAGGACGACGGGCAACGCCATGCCGAGGCCGACCGACAGGAACACCAGCAATGTCTCCGGCACCGATTTCTCGAGCGTGAACCCAATCGCTGCCCCCATCAGCGGCGCCGTGCACGGGGTTGCAACCAGTGCGGCCAACACACCAGACATGAAGGCGCCCATGCGCGGCTCCGAGGAGACAGCCACGTCGCCGGCGCGAGCCTGCAGTGTCGTACCGAATTCGAATAGCCCTGCCAAGTTCAGGGCCAGCAAAAGAAACAGGATCGCCATGGCTGCGACAAATGCCGGGGACTGTAACTGAAACCCCCAGCCGATCTTCGCGCCGCCAGCCTTCAGCGCGATCAACAGCCCCGCAAGCGCCAGAAACGACAAGACAACGCCAACCATGAAGAACACACCTTGCATGCGGATTGAACTCACCTCACCGTTGGCGGCGCGGACAAATGAAAGGACTTTGATGCCCAGGACTGGAAATACGCACGGCATGAGGTTGAGGATCAAGCCACCGATTAACCCCCACAGAACCGCCATCCCCAAGTTGCCGGGACCGCTGGCCGGTTGCGCGGACGGCGGCGCGCCCGCTGTCCATTGCAGCGGAGCGGAGATTTCAATACTCGGCCGGCCTTTGGCGGATTCCCAGCCGCCCGGCGCCAGCAAGATGCCGTCGACCTGCGCGATCTTGCGGTCGACACCGTCGGCAAGCGGCAGCTCGATCGTGCTCGCGCCGTCGCGGCTGGATGCTGCCGCCTTTCCGGCATTGGCAATCAGCCCGTCCTGGTACGGAAAGAATTCGAACCCTCCGGGCGCGGGAACATCGATCCGGATGGCAAGGCGACCGGCACCGGCCGTTGCGGTGGTCCTTGCCTGCACGGGAACCGGCAGGGCTGCGTTTGCGGCGGCGAAGGCCGCGTCCCAGCGCGGATCGACCTCCAGCGATGCGCGCGCGGGCAGCGACAGCGTGAGCTCGGCCGATTCCGGGATACAGATGTCGCTGCAAACCAGCCAGTCCGCCTTGGCCTTAAATTGCGCCGTGCCGCCAGTTCTTGGCCCGGCCGGGGTATCGATGCGCACCAGGTGCAAAACCTCGCCTTCGTAGCCAAAGTTCATCAATGGCCCGAGTGGCAGTTTCTTCGGGTATGGCCACGCGATCTCGCCGGCCTTGTAGCCGTCGGGCATCTGCCAGGCGAGTTTGGTCGGCAGGCCCGAATCCCCCGGATTGCGCCAGTAGGTGTGCCAGTGGTCCTTGATCTTCAGCCGCAGCGCCGCTTCGATGGGCTTGCCCGGAACGAAGCCGACGTGGCGGGCGACCAGTTCGGCTTCGACGTGCGGGGTCTTGACACTGGCCGCTCCGGCCACGGCAGGCACCAGGGCGGTCAGCAACAGCAGGGCGAGTCGTTGGCGAAGGCGCATGTTCATCGGCTAGTATGCGGCATTGGAATCCGGCTTCGCGCAGGGGTTCCCCGGAACGGCGCGGCTGCCGCGCCCACTGGGGGTGCCCGCAGTCTGATTTGAACAGACGACCTACCGCTTACAAGGCGGTTGCTCTACCCCTGAGCTATGCGGGCGGATTTGGGAGCGAGCCCCGGGAAGGCGATGGTGCTGTTGAGAGGAGTCGAACCTCCGACCTACTGATTACGAATCAGTTGCTCTACCAACTGAGCTACAACAGCACAATTGTTTCAAATTGCGGGCCTGGAATTATAGCAAACTCCGGCCCTCGGCTCCCCTTGGGCGGCGTGGCGGCAGGCGCCCCGTCGGAGTGTGGTGCCAGCAAATCCGTCCGTTCCGCAATGCAGACCGCCTGTCGTCCGGTCTTGCTAACATAGCCCACGGTCCGCAACATGTCGTTGCCGGATCGCAGATCAGGGGCAGGATATGGCAATCAACCGGGAATTCGCAATGAACAGGCAGCGCGGCGTGACGTTGATGGAATTGATGATTGTCGTGGCAATCATCGGGATTCTGGCGGCAATCGCCGTGCCGTCCTACCAGCAGTACACACGACGCGCCCAGCGCGGCGACGCCCAGCAAGTGATGATGACGATCTCCAGCAAACAGCAGCAGTACCTGCTTGATGCGCGCCAGTACACCGAGATCCTTGATGGCAGCGGCTTGAACATGCTCACCGGCGACAACAAGTGGGTCTGCGGCTCCACCGCGGCCGCCGGCTGCGCCAATGCGTTTTACACCATCACCGTTGCGGCCAACAATGCGGCAACGCCGCCGACATTCACCATTACCGCCACGCCGAAGACGGCGCAGGCGAGCGACGGAACACTGACGCTGACCAGCACGGGTGTCAAACAGCGCTTGGTCGGCGGCGTCGACAAGGGCTGGTAATTGCCATGACCCTCAATCGGCTCCGCGAATGTTTCAGACAGCGCGCCCTTCGTGCGCCCGACGGCGCAGGCGCTCGCGCGGCATCCGGCTTTACCCTGCTCGAAGTGATGATCGTTTTGGCTGTTGTCGGAATCCTGGCGGCGGTTGCCGTGCCGAATTTCTCGGCCTTCGTCAAATCCTCGCGCTTGCGCTCCGCGACGTCGGGTCTCTACGAGGCGATGGTGCTGGCGCGCAGCGAAGCGATCAAGCGCGGCGCCAACGTGACGGTCTCTCCCACGGGTGGCGAGTGGGGCAAGGGCTGGTCCGTGGTCGTGGGCGGCACGACCCTGCAGCGTTGGGATCCGGAAGCCGGAGTTTCCTTTGACGATGCGACACCCGGCGACATCGTCTATGGCCTGAATGGCCGCATTGGCGGAACCCGGGAAATCGTCACCTACATCAGCGGCGAGGCAACCGTCGCGGCGCGATGCGTCAATATCGATGTCAGCGGGCGGGTGAACACCAAAGTTGATACCGATGGAAACAAATCCAATGGATGCTAGCGCCTTTGCGCGAAGTGCGCGTTCAAAGCTGCGCCAGCTGGGCTTTTCGCTCCTCGAAGTCCTGGTTGCGTTGCTCATTGTCGTGGTCGGCCTGCTCGGGCTGATCGGCCTGCAAGGATTTGCGCAGCAATCGGAATTCGAGTCCTACCAGCGATCGCAGGCGCTGATCCTGCTCAACGACATGATGGAAAAAATCAACGCCAACCGGGCGTCGGCCCCCTGTTTCGGGGTGACCGGCTCCACCGGCACGCCGTATTTCGGCACCTCCGGCAGCGGGTACATCGGCACGATCGATTGCACCAGCGGCTTTTACAACGAGGAGTCGCGCCTGCTTGCCAACCAGGCCATGCAAAGCTGGGATGCGGCGCTGAGGGGAGCAACGGAAACGCGTGGCGGGACCGCCGTCGCCGCGCTGGTCGGCGCACGCGGCTGCGTGACGCGCGATCCGGCGACGAATACCTACACGGTCGTCGTGGCCTGGCAAGGGATGACCAGTACATTCAACGTTTCGACCATCGACTGCGCAAAGGGCCTTTACGGCGGCGACGCCAATCGTCGCGTGGTCTGGTCAACGGTCAGGATCGCCACGCTCAAATGAACCTTCGTCGCCACAACATCACCCTTGCGCCGGGAGCGCTGATGGATCGGCAACGCGGCTTTTCGCTGGTCGAACTGATGGTATCGATTGCCATTGGCCTGGTCATCATGGCCGGCCTGGTGGCCATGTTCCTCAATTCGAGCAACAACCAGCGCGAATTGCAGCGTGCGTCGGCGCGCATTGAAAACGGCCGGTTCGCCATGGATACCCTGACCCAGGATATTCACCATGCCGGTTACTACGGCATGTTTTTCCAGATCAATACGCCCGCCACGGCCGCGGATCCGTGCGCCATCTCGACGTTCGCGGACATCCAGACCGCAGCCGGATTCCCGGTGCAGGCCTATCCGGCCGCTTCGAGCACCGCGCGGCCCGTACTCTCCGCAACCAGCTGCGGCAGCATCTTGACCAACGCCAACCTGGCGCCCGGCAGCGATATTGTCGTCATCCGCCGCGCCGATACCAACGTGCTCGCCGTCGGCAGTGTAGCCGCCGTCCGCGAGGTCTACATCCAGAGCAACCCGTACCAGAGCGCACTGCAGGAAGGTAGCGGAGCAACGATGACGACGTCCACGTCTGCCGATGGCGGTGCGGCGACGATCAAGAACGCCGCAGGCACGGCGGCCGCGGAAATCCGCAAGTTTCGCGTCCATATCTATTTTGTCGCCCCGTGCAGCCGGCCCAACGGCGGGGGAACCACCTGCACCGGTTCGAGCGACGATGGCGGCGACCCGATTCCGACGCTCAAGCGGCTGGAACTGGTTTCTGTCGGCGGCGCGCGGACCTTCAGCGTGATTCCGATTGCCGAAGGGGTTGAGTACCTGCAGTTGTCCTACGGCATCGACAACGATCCGACGACTGTCAACTCGCAGACCAACTTCAAGGGCGACGGCATCCCGGACGAATTCAAGCAGGCGCCGACGCTGGCCGACCTTTCAAATATTGTCAGCTCCCGCGTTTCGATGCTGGTGCGCAATGCCGACAAGTCGCAGAGCTTTTCCGACAACAAGACCTACCAGATCGGTTCCATGTCCCTCGGGCCTTTCAACGACAAGTTCCGCCGCCACGTGTTCGATTCCGAGATCCGCATGGTCAACCTGGCGGCACGCCGCGAGATTCCGCGATGAAACGAGCGTACAACACAAGAGCATTGAAGAGGCAGCATGGCGTCACGTTGGTCGTGGCGCTGATCATGCTGGTGATGATCACGGTGTTCGCCGTGGCCATGGTGCGCCTGTCCAACACCTCCATGCAGGTGGTCGGCAACATGCAGGTGCAGCGCGCGCTGGAGGCCAACGCGCAAGCGGCGGTCGAGGAAAAAATCAGTTCTCCCGACATGTTTTACGACGCCATCGACAACAAGAACCAGTTCGCCTCGCTCAATTACGTCAATGTCACGGTCAATGCCACCACCGTGAAGATCGACAAGCCGGTTTGCGTCGGCAAGCAGGATGCCTACGGCTACGAGATCGGCAGCGCGCTCACCCCGCAGGACAACGTCTTCGAGGTGCGGGCGACGGCTACCGACAGCCTCACCGGCGCGGCGGTGGAACTGACTCAGGGGGTCAAGATCCGGATGGCCGCAGGGACCTGCGTGTAACCAGGCATTTTCGGATTATTCAAGGAAGCAACATGTTCACCAAATCGCTATCGACATCAATCCGCAAGTTCTTTGCGACCGCTGTGGTCGGGCTGGGAATCGCCCTGCCGGCAGGTGGCATCGGCTTTGACCCGGTGGGGCAGGATATCGACATCTTCCTCGCCAACCCGGCCTTTGCCTCGACGCGGCCGAACGTCCTGATCCTGCTGGACAACACGGCCAACTGGAACCAGGCCTTCGCCAATGAAAAGTCGGCGCTGGTCACGGTGTTCAACGGCCTCGACGACCGCTTCAACCTTGGCCTGATGATGTTTACTGAAACCGGCTCGCCCAATGGCGGTACCGATGGGGGCTACGTGCGGTACGCGGTACGGCAGATGACGGACTCCAACAAGATGGCGCTCTCGGGCATCGTCAACGGCCTCGACAAGCTGGCCGACAAGGGCAACGGCGCCAAGTATTCGTTGATCATGGCCGAGGCCTACCGTTATTTTGCGGGCATTACGGCCGATTCGGGGACGCAGAAGGCCAAGACCGACTACACCGGCAACACCACCTACATTCCCTCGCCGCAGGCGGCCTCGCAGAATGCGCTGAATTCGTTTACCGGCACGACTTACAACAGCCCGATCGTCGACGGCTGCCAGAAAAACTTCATCATCATGATCAGTAACGGGCCGGCCGGCGACAACACCTCCGACCTTTCCCGCGCGCAGTCGCTGTTGTCGACGCTGGTCGGCAAGAGTCCGCCAGATACCATCAGCATTTCGCCGAGCGGCGAACAAAACCTGTGGGTCGACGAGTTCGCCAAGTACATGGCCAACAACGACTGCAATACCCAGGTCGGTGGCATCCAGAAAGTCATCACCTACACGCTGGATATCGACAAGGTGACGACCGGGCAAGGGCCCGACCACACCGCGATGCTCAAAAGCACGGCCGTGAACGGCAAGGGCAAGTACTTCGATGTCTCGTCGGGCAACGGCGGCCAGCAGATCATCGACGCGCTGAACCAGATCTTCAATGAAGTGCAGGCGGTCAACAGCGCCTTTGTGTCGGCGACCCTGCCGGTGAGCGTCAACGTGCGCGGCACCAACCTGAACCAGGTCTACATCGGCCTGTTCCGGCCGGACGGCGAAAAGCTGCCGCGATGGGTCGGCAACATGAAACTGTACAAACTCGGCCTCAATACCGCCACCAGCACGCTGTTTACCGCGGACGCCAACGGCAATGACATCTTCAGCTCGACGACCGGCTTTGTCACCAACTCGGCGCTGAGTTACTGGACAAGCAGTTCGAATTTCTGGTCCTTCAAGAGTCCGTATGCCACGACCGACGTCGGCCAGCAAAGCGACGCGCCCGATGGCGACATCGTCGAGAAGGGCGGCACCGCGCAAAAGCTGCGCACCGCTTACGCGACGGCGCAGTCGGCACGCAAGGTCTATACCTGCACCGGTTGCGCGTCCGGGGATACCCTGGCGAGCTATCCGTTCGACACCAGCAATGCCGGAATTACCGCCGGGGCGCTGGGAACCTACCTGACCAAGGCGGTCACCTCGCTGACCTCGGTCGGGACGACGGCGACGGCGACCGTTCCCGCCCACGGTTTCACCAACGGCAATACGGTGACCATCAGCGGCGCCAATCCGCCCGGCTACAACGGCGATTTTGTCATCAGCAACGTCACCACCAACACCTTTGACTATACGCTGGCGGCCGCCAGCGTCGGCAACCTGGCCAACCTCAACAAGACCGCGCACGGCATCAATACCGGCGACCTCATCACCGTGTCCAGCGCATCGCCGGGCGGCTACAACGTCACCGATGCGCCGCTGACCAAGGTCGACGCGAACAACGCCACCTACCTGCTGGGCAGCACGGTCAGCAGCGCCGCGACCTTGGGAACCGTCACCATCAAGAAGGACGTGACCCAGCTCGCGCAGGTCGGCACCACGGTGACGGCAACCATCCCTTCGCACGGCTACGCAGTCGGCCAGTCGATCACGATATCCGGCGGAATCCCCGCCGGGGCCAATGGCACCTTCACCATCACCCAGGTGGTGGACCTCGACCGCGTGCGCTACACCAATGTCAGTGCCGGGGCGCCGTCCTCGACCATCGCCTACGCCTCGTTCCCCAACCATCCGTTCAGCACCGGCAACACGGTGGCGATCGCCGGTGCGACGCCGGCGGCCTACAACGGCACGTTTGTCATCACCAAGATCGACGCCAACACGTTTTCCTACAACCTGCCCTCGCCGCAGACCGGCCTGGCAACCGGCACCATCACGGTATCGGCGACCGGCGCGGTGCCGGTGACTTCGATCACCCACCCGACGACCGGACCAGCTGCGTCGCGCAACGTCGGCACAGTAACCACATCTTTCCCCCATGGATTTTCCAACGGCTCCTCGGTGACGATTGCCGGCGCAACGCTGGCCGGCTACAACGGCACCTACACGATTACGACGGCGGGGCCGACGACGAGCACCTTTACCTATACCGGCGCGCTCAGCGCGCTGGCGACACCAGCCGCCGGAACGATCACGGCAACCGGCACAAGAACCTACCCCATCAGTGCCTTGGGCGCATTCTCGACCGCGTTGGGCACCATCAAGTCGGCGGCAACCCTGACCGGTGCGACGATTTCTTCGCAGAACATCGCCGGCGGATCGATCACCGCGGGGCGCAAGACCGACGCCGACACCGCCGGGCGCGCCAACCTCATCAATTGGGTGCGCGGGCAGGACAATGCGCAGGATGAGAATGTCAATGCTTCGAGCACCGACGCGCGCGCCTCGATTCACGGCGACGTGCTGCACTCGCGGCCTCAGGTGGTCAACTACAACAGGGACGGCACGGAAAACGACGTGATCGTCTATTACGGATCCAACGACGGCACGCTGCGTGCCGTCAAGGGCGGGTTCGACACCAACGGCGGTGTTGAAAAGTGGGCGTTCGTCGCACCGGAGTTTTTCGGCCAATTGAAGCGCCTGCGCGACAACAACGTCACGATCGACCCGAACACGCCCAAGGCATATTTCTTCGACGGCCCGATCACCACGTTCACGCACGACGTCAACAACGACGGCAAGCTGGTGGCCACCGACGGCGACAAGGTCTACCTGTTTGCCTCGATGCGCCGTGGCGGTCGCTACATCTACGGCTTTGACGTCACTGATCCGGACAACCCGAAGTTCCTCTGGAAGCGCGGCTGCCCGCGCCTGGACAGCAACGTCGGCTGTGATGCCGGATTCGACGAATTGGGCCAGACCTGGGGTGAACCGAAGATCGGCTTTGTGCGGGCCGCACCCAATACGCCGATGCTGTTTGTCTCCGGCGGTTTCGATCCGGCGGTTGAAGATGTGCAGCCCTGCCTGACCACTGCCAACACCTCGACGTCGATCACGGCCCTGGTGGGAGGGACGGTCACCTACACGGCTGCGGGTACCTGCTCGGCGCTCGGGGCGTCGTCGGTCACCATCAACCGGACCAAGGGGCGCGGCATCTTCGTCATTGAGGCGCCCACAGGAAACCTGTTCTGGCGCGCCGGCCCCGACGCAGGCGCCAACAAGCAGGTCCTCGGGATGCTGTGGGCCATGCCTGCCGACATGACGGTGGTTAACCGCGACGGCGACAACACGCGCACCTTCACCGGCCGGCAGAATGTCACCGCCGGATTCATGGACCGCGTCTACGCGACCGACACCGGCGGCAATATCTGGCGCGTCGACGTCGACGACCCGAGCAAGGCCAACTGGGTGGTGACCCGACTGGCCAGCATTTCCGGCGGCGCACTATCGGCCAAACGCAAGTTCCTTTATGGCGTGAGTCTGGTCGCCGGGACAGACCCGACCGGCGGCTTCGATGCCGTGTTGATCGGCACCGGCGACCGCGAGCATCCGTTCGATTCGACGGTGCAGAACCGCATCTACATGTTCAAGGACCGCAAGCAGGGCTTGGACGCGACGGGCCAGGCGACCATCACCGAAGCCGACCTGTACGATGCGACCTCGAACGACATTCAGCAGGGTAGTGCGGCAGCTCAGACCGCGGCGAAGACCGCGCTGGATGCGGCCAGGGGTTGGCGCGTCGATTTGGCGCCCGGAGAAAAGACGGTGAGCAACGTGGTGACGGTCGCCGGCGAGTCGTTCTTCAACACCAACCAGCCGTCGGCCTCGGCCAGCCAGACCCTCGGCAACTGCGAAAGCAACTTGGGCATTGCGCGGCTGTACACGGTCAATTTCGAGGATGCCTCCGCGGTGCGCGATATCAATGGCTCGTCGACGCTGACGACGGTCGACCGCGCGCAGATCAAGCCCGGTGGCGGCTTCCCGCCGCCACCGGTGCAGGTCGTTGTCAAGATCGACAACAAGCTGCTCGAGGGCGTGGTGACCTTCCCGGTGGTGGACACGCCAAAGGGGCCGCCGCGCGACGCGCGCATCCGCACCTACTGGAAGCGCAGGCTCGATTGATCGTCAACAATCCCGCTGTGAAAAATGGCGCCGCAGCGGCGCCATTTTTCTTGGCGGGCCGATTCAGTTCGGCGGCTTGGCCGCGCCGTTGCCCAGGCCGCGCGGCAACGGAAAGGTGATGTTCTCGGTGATGCCGTCGAGCTCACGCACGCTCGCGGCGCCCATGGACTTCAGCCGGGCGATGACATCACCCACCAGCACCTCGGGGGCCGAGGCACCGGAGGTTACGCCGATACGTTTCTTGCCGGCGATCCAGCCAGCCTGCAATTCGTTCGCACCATCGACCTGGTACGTGGCGCAACCGAAGGTCTCGGACAGCTCGCGCAACCGATTGGTGTTGGAACTGGTGCGCGATCCGACCACGATC
>DASUDU010000316.1:0-7379 GCA_036275435.1 Usitatibacteraceae bacterium
CCGAGGATGCGCGCGCGGACCTCCTTTTGAAAGCCGTTCATCACCGACATCACCGTGATGAGCGCGGCGATCCCCAGCGCGATGCCGACGATCGAGATCAGCGAGATGAACGAGATGAAGTGGTTGCGGCGCTTCGCGCGGGTGTATCGAAGTCCGATGAAGATCGGCAGCGGTTGCAAGGGGAAAACCCGAGGGAGGCAATGGCCGCAATGATAAACTACCCGGCTGATGGAACTGACGCTGAACATCCCCGACCTGCTCATTCCAGCCCCGCTCCACGTCGCGTTCCGCCTGCCGGCCACGCCGGCCCTTGACCCGCTGCTGGCGCGTGCCGATCATCGGTGTGAAAACGTCGGCGCCGACCGCGATCCGACTTTCGCGTGCTTCGGGCTCGAACCGCCCTACCCGCTGGCCGCGCTGACCGCCGCCGCCGACTTTGTCAAGACCGCCGGGCGCGACGTTGTGTTTGCCGAGCCTGTGCACTTCAGCACCGGGCAGGAGGCTGTGCAGTTGTGGCCGTCGCGATTCCTCGAACTCACGCCCGGCGAGTGCGCGGCGATCGCTGCGGCGCTGAACCAGCATTTTTGCGCCGACGGCCTGCAATTCGAGTCGGGCAGCTCGGGTGCGCTCTACGCCCTGTTTGCGGCCGGTGAGCGGCCGGCAACGCAACCGGTCGATGCCGCGCGCTTCATGCCGCTAACCGAGGCGCAGCCGGTATCGTGTGGCCGCATCGACTGGCGTGCGCTGCAAAATGAAGCGCAGATGCTGCTGCACGCGCTGCCGCTCAACGATGCGCGCGCGGCAGCCGGCAAGCCGCGGGTGAACGGCCTGTGGTTCTGGGGCGAGGGTGACCTGCCGGAGCCGGTGCGGCCCGATTGCGACACGATCCTGTCCAATCGCGCGCCGGTGCGCCAACTGGCCAATGCGACCGGCACGGCGCTGTACGTCCCGCACTGGGCGCACTGGCCGGTGCGGGCGCAGCGCATCATGATCGACCTCGATTGGCTCACGCCGACGGTGATCGACCCGGAGCCGCAGGAATGGTCGCATCGCTTGCAGCGCATCGACGAGAAGTGGTTCCGGCCGCTGGCCGCGGCGCTGCGCCGGCGCGAATTCGACGTGGCGCGCATCGTCACCGACTCCGGGACGACGCGGCACACCTTCACGCTCACGCCGTCGAGCCTGCGCATGCGATTCCTGCGCCGCGCCAAACCGTTGCACGGATACGCCGCGCATGCCTGATCTGGTCGACCGGCCGGTCGACGCCGCCGCGCTCGCTGCCCTCACCGCTGCCGGCGTCGATCCGCGGCTTGCGCGGCTGTATGCGGCGCGCGGCGTGCAAAGTCCCGCGGACCTCGACCTCCAGCTGGCTTCCCTGCTCTCCCCCGATGCGCTGTCGCAGGCCGCGACGGCCGCGCGGTTCCTCGCCGCGGCGATCGAGGCGCGCAGGCGCCTGTTGATCGTTGCCGACTACGACGCCGACGGCGCAACCGCCTGCGCGGTCGGCATGAAGGCGCTTGCGGCAATGGGCGCCGAGGTGGACTTCATCGTCCCGAACCGTTTCGAGTTCGGCTATGGCCTGACGCCGGAAATCGTCGCCTTGGCGGCCGAACGCAATCCCCATGTCCTGATCACCGTCGACAACGGCATCTCCAGCGTTGAGGGAGTTGCCGAAGCCAACCGCCGCGGCATCGAGGTCCTGGTGACCGACCACCACCTGCCCGGCGACGCGTTGCCGGACGCCAGCGTAATCGTCAACCCGAACCAGCATGGCGACGGCTTTGCCAGCAAGCACCTGGCCGGGGTCGGCGTGATCTTCTACGTCATGCTCGCCTTGCGTGCCGAACTGCGCCGCCGCGGCCGGTTCGAGGGCGGGTTCGAGCCGAACCTTGCCGACCTGCTCGACCTGGTGGCGCTGGGAACGGTGGCCGACGTGGTCCGGCTCGACCACAACAACCGCGTGCTCGTCGAGCAGGGCCTGCAGCGCATCCGCGCCGGGCGCGGTTCGCCGGGAATCCTCGCGCTGCTCGCCGTGGCCGGGCGCGATCCGACGCGCGCGACCACCTACGACCTGGGATTCGTCGCCGGCCCGCGGCTGAATGCGGCCGGTCGCCTCGACGACATGGCGACCGGCATCCGCTGCCTGCTCGCGCCCAATCGCGCTGCAGCCGTACCGTTGGCGGACCAGCTCGATCGCCTCAACCGCGAGCGGCGCGAAATCGAGGCCGACATGAAGGCGTCGGCTTTCGCAATGCTGGACACGATCGACGCGGCCGATCGCTACACGCTCTCGCTGTTCCAGCCCGACTGGCACCAGGGCGTGGTCGGCTTGGTGGCCGGCCGCGTCAAGGATCGCTTCAACCGCCCGGCGATCGCCTTTGCCCCGGAAAACGACGGGCAGCTCAAGGGTTCGGGTCGGTCGGTCAAGGGGTTCCACCTGCGCGATGCACTCGACCTCGTCGCCAAGCGCGCTCCGGGTACCATCACCCGTTTCGGCGGGCACGCCATGGCAGCCGGGCTGTCGATCCCGGCCGGCGCTCTGGCTGCATTTGAAGCGACTTTCGAAGCGGTGGCGCGCGAGTGGCTGACCCCGGCCGACCTCGCGTTGACGCTGGAGACTGACGGCACGCTCGACGGCAAGGCCATCGATTTCGATTTCGTGCGCAGCCTCGAACGCGGGGTGTGGGGCCAGGGATTCGCCGCGCCGTCGTTCCACGGCGAACTGCAGGTGCTCGAACAGCGAGTGGTCGGCGAGCGGCACAGCAAACTCAAGGTTTCGCTCGGCGGCAGCAGCTTCGAGGCGATGCGCTTCGGCTCGACCGAACCGATGGGCGGACGCCTCCACGCGGTTTTCCGGCCCACCATCAATGTGTTTCGCAACAGCGCCTCGCTGCAGCTGACGCTCGACCACCTGCTATGAGCGCGGCGACGCTCCCGTATAATGGTGCGCTGCAATAACCAACCGCTTTTGCCGGACCGCCATGGAAGCCGATCAACTCAACGCCATCTCCAACACCCTTTCCGATTTGACCGCGCGCACGGTCGAATTGCGGAGGTATCTTTGACTTCGACGCCAAGTCGGAGCGCCTCGAGGAAGTCAATCGCCTGACCGAAGACCCGGCGGTCTGGAACGACTCCAAGCGCGCCACCGAGCTGGGCCGCGAGAAACGCGCGCTCGATGAAGTCGTCGGCACCCTGTCGCACCTGGCCACGGGCCTGAAGGATGCGCGCGAGCTGTTCGACATGGCCAAGTCCGAAGGCGACGACGCCACCCTGCTGTCGATCGCCGAGGACGCCAGGGGTTTCGCGGAAAAAGTGGCGGGGCTCGAGTTCCGCCGCATGTTCTCCAACCCGATGGACCCGAACAGCTGCTTCATCGACATCCAGTCCGGCGCCGGCGGCACCGAAGCCCAGGACTGGGCGCAGATGCTGATGCGCCAGTACTTGAAATACTGTGAGCGCAAGGGTTTCAAGACCGAGTTGCTGGAAGAATCACCTGGCGACGTGGCCGGCATCAAGTCCTGCTCGATCAAGGTGATCGGCGACTACGCCTACGGATTTTTGCGTACCGAAACGGGTGTGCACCGGCTGGTGAGGAAGTCGCCCTTCGATTCCTCGGGAGGCCGGCACACCTCATTTGCCAGCCTGTTCGTCTACCCGGAGGTCGACGACTCGATCGAGATCGAAATCAACCCGGCGGACCTGAGGATCGACACGTTCCGCGCCTCCGGCGCCGGCGGTCAGCACATCAACAAGACCGACTCGGCGGTGCGCATCACCCACGGTCCGACCGGCATCGTCGTGCAATGCCAGAACGACCGCTCGCAGCACCGCAACCGCGCCGAGGCCATGTCGATGCTCAAAGCCAAGTTGTATGAGCTGGAATTGCGCAAGCGCCAGTCGGAAGCGCAAAAGCTCGAGGACTCCAAGACCGACATCGGCTGGGGCCACCAGATCCGATCGTATGTGCTGGATCAATCGCGCATCAAGGATTTGCGCACAAACTACGAAACCGGCAACACGCAAAAAGTGTTGGACGGCTACCTGGACGACTTCATCGAAGCCAGCCTGAAGCAAGGCGTTTGAGCGACGCGAGCGAAAGCAAATGACCGACGACAACAAGCCCCCCATCGACGAGAACCATGTCATTGCGGAGCGCCGCGCCAAGCTGAAGGCGCTACGCGACAAAGGCATTGCGTTCCCCAACGATTTCCGCCCTGAACATAGCGCAGCGGACCTGATTGCCGCCCACGGCGCGCGCAGCAAGGAGGAATTCGAGGCGGCCGAGAAGACGCCGGTGAAAGTGGCCGGCCGCATCATGTTGAAACGCGTCATGGGCAAGGCGGCCTTTGCCACCATCCAGGACGCCACGGCGCGCATCCAGCTCTACGTGACCTTGAACGACGTCGGGCAAGAGGCCATGGACGCGTTCAAGACCTACGACCTGGGCGATATCGTCGGCGCCGAGGGCTTCATGTTCAAGACCAAGACCGGCGAATTGTCGGTCCACGTCACCGCGATCCGGCTGATCACCAAGTCGATCCGGCCGCTGCCGGAAAAATTCCACGGCCTGACCGACACCGAGACACGCTATCGCATGCGCTACGTCGACCTGATGGTCAATCCCGAGGTGCGGCAAACCTTCGTGGTGCGCTCGAAGATCGTCCAGGCGATCCGCGAGTTCATGGTCAACGCCGGCTACCTCGAAGTCGAGACGCCGATGATGCATCCGATCCCGGGCGGTGCCGCGGCGCGCCCGTTCAAGACGCACCACAACGCGCTCGACATGGAATTGTACCTGCGCATCGCGCCAGAGCTGTACCTGAAGCGTCTGGTCGTCGGCGGACTGGAACGGGTGTTCGAGATCAACCGCAACTTCCGCAACGAGGGCATGAGCGTCCGCCACAACCCCGAGTTCACGATGATGGAGTTCTACATCGCCTGGCGCGACTACGAGCACCTCATGGAGTTCACCGAGCAGTTGCTGCGCGACGTGGCGCAACGCGTGCTCGGCCGCACGCTCGTCACCTACCAGGGCGTGGAGATAGATTTCGGCAAGCCGTTCGACAGACTGACGATGGTCGAGGCGGTCAAGAAATACGCGCCGGAATTGGCCGGCATCGACTTTGCCGACAAGGCCGTGCTGATCCAGCATATCCGCGCCGCCGGGGAAGCTGCGAAGGAATCCGACACGCTCGGCACGCTGCAGCTAAAGCTGTTCGAGGCGGTGGCCGAAGCCAAGCTGATCCAGCCGACCTTCCTCGTCGCCTATCCGGCCGAGACCTCGCCGCTGTCGCGCCGCAACGACTGGAACCCGGCGGTGTGCGACCGTTTCGAGTTGTTCATTGCCGGGCGCGAGATCGCCAACGGCTTTTCGGAACTGAATGATCCCGAGGACCAGGCAGATCGCTTCATGGAGCAAGTCCGGCAGAAGGATGCCGGAGACGCCGAGGCGATGCACTACGACGCGGACTATGTGCGCGCGCTGGAGTACGGACTGCCGCCGACAGCCGGCGAGGGAATCGGCATCGACCGGCTGGTGATGCTGCTCACCGACAGCCCGTCGATTCGCGATGTGATCCTGTTCCCGCAGATGCGCCCGGGTGACCTGAACAAGTAATCCGCGGTGTTAAGATCAGCGTTAACAAGCGTGCGACCTCAACCTTGAGCATGCCCTGAAAGGAAATACCATGAAAAAGATTGCAATGTCCCTGATGACCGCGGCGCTGATCGCCGCACCCGCCGCATGGGCGGCGTGCGACAACTGCGGCACGGTGACCGACCTGAAGACTGTCGAGGTCAAGGGTGAAGGCTCGGGCGTCGGCGCCGTGGCCGGTGGCGTTTTGGGCGGCGTTCTGGGCCACCAGGTGGGCGGCGGGCGCGGCAAGGATGTTGCCACCGTGGCCGGTGCGGTCGGCGGCGCCTATGCGGGCCACCAGGTCGAGAAAAACGTCAAGAAGAAGACCCAATACCAGGTGGTGGTGAAGATGGAAAACGGCAGTTCGCGGACCTTCACCTACGGTGCAGCCACCGCGTTCAAGGTCGGCGACAAGATCAAGGTGGTCAACAACAAGCTGGTGCGCGACTAGAAACCGGCATTTGCTGCACCACGAAAAAGCCCGCGAAAGCGGGCTTTTTTCATTGGATACGATTGAAAAACTCAATGACTGGTGCCGCGCGCAGCACGAAATCGCCCGAAACGCCGCGCCAGTCAACGACTTTTGCAATTCCTAATTCAACTTGGGCCCCGGGCCAAGGTCCGGGAAGGAATCGCCACCACCTGCCCCTGCGCGGCCAGGAGCCCAATTTCCACACCATCAAGCTGTGCGTACCCGCCGATTCGCAACGCTATCCGATTCCAAACCAACCCCTGTCGCGTTCCTCGGCAAGCCGCGCCTCCAGGTACTCCCACAGCGCTGGGCAGCCCTCGCGGATCTGCGGTCCGACACGCCCCACGACACGCGCATGGGTAATGCCGTTTTCGCGCCAGCTTTGTCCGGCGTTGGCCAGGTTGAGGAGCACCGGCATGGCGCGATCCACGGCGTTGGCAAAGCGCGCTTCGGCGGTCATGCCCGCTTCGAACTCGTGCCACAGTTCGAGGAAACGCTCGCCGCGACCCTCGGGCAGCATGCCGAAAATCCGCGAAACCGCTGCGCGCTCGGCGTCCTTGCGCTCCGCAAGCCCTTCCTCGACATAGACCATCGTATCGCCGGTATCGATCTCGCCGATGTCGTGCACCAAGAGCATGGTAATCACGCGATCGATATCGACCGGCGATTCGGCGTGGTGAGCGAGAGACGCCGCGAGGAGCGCGATCTGCCAGCTGTGCTCGGCGGAATTCTCGTAGCGATCGAGCCCGACCGGGCGCGTTTTTCGCTTGACGGCCTTGAGACGGTCGAGCTCGAGGATGAAATCGATGATCGGTTGCATGCGTTCAGCCGTCAGCAAAGCAAGGATTATCGCGGATCACGCGACCGCGCGCGAATCGCGGGGGACAACCTGCCGTTCAACAACGCTCGCCGTCGATGCGGGCAAAGCGCGGCACGCGCAATCCGTCGCATACGACTTCGCCGAAAAACATCGCATGGGGCCGCACCCACTAGCCCGAATCGTTGGACAGCGGTCGATAGACCACCAACGCCTCCAGGGTCTCGCTGTGCCGCGCCACGCCAAGCACCTCGTATTCGCCCCCCTTGTAATGCCGGTAGCGCCCGGCTGGCGTCGGCGGAAGCGGCGGCAGGATGTCGGGCGTTGCGTTCAATCGAGGAATTCCCAGGTCTTGGCGCCATCGAAGCGGCGCACCCGCACGCCTTCGATCAACTGCCTGTCAAGGTTGCGTGCATTGACGCCCATGCGGCTGGTTGCCGTGACCTTGAGCG
>DASUDU010000317.1:0-2160 GCA_036275435.1 Usitatibacteraceae bacterium
TCGCTGCGCTGTGGGCCGTCGCGCATGCTGAGCATCGAACTGAACAGCGTCTCGCGCAATTCCGGGGCAATCTGCGGCCCGAAATTTGACACCGACAGGCGGCCGATGCGCCTCGTGCCCCGATCGCCCGGCGGAATCCCCCGCAGCGCGACTTCGATCGGCGTCCCCGGCGTGGCGAACTCGTGGGCGTTTTGCACCAGCTTGTCGAGCAGTTGTGCAATGGCGTCGGGAATCCCCCTGCATTCGAATGCCGCCGTCGCGTCGGCCTTGAGCGTGATTTCGCGCGGCGCGAATGCGCCGCGATAGCCGTCTACGCATCCGCTGACCAAGCGGGCCAGGGAAAACAGTTCCCTGTGCGACTCGCTGAGCATGGTTTCCAGGCGGCTTGCCTCGGACATGCGCGTGATCAGCGACGACAAGCGGCGCACGCCCTCGTCGGCGCGATCGAGATAGGCCTTCAAGTCTTCGCCTGTTCGCGCCTGGCGCAGGTTGTCCAGCGACGAGCGCACCACGGCGACCGGCGTGCGCAACTCGTGGGACAAGCGCGCGGCCATGCGTTCCAGATGGTGGCTGTAGCGCTTCTGGCGCTGCAAGCTGGCCTCGAGCGTGCGCGACAGGGCGCCCAATTCGTCGGCGCTTTCATCGGTGATTGTTGCATCACGGACCCTGCCGTGCACATCGATTGCGGCCTGTGCGGCGCGCTGCAACCGCGATACGCGCGAGGTTAGGCGCCAGGCAAAATGCAGCAGTGCAAGGAAACCCACGAGGACGACCACCGCGCTGATCGCCAGCAAGGACTCCAGGGCGGCAGCCTTGAGGGCCTGGGAATCCCCCGTCGTTTCCTCAAGCACCACGGCGCCGACGATGCGTTCCCCTTGCCAGATCGGCTGGGCAACCGAGACAATCTCGCCGCCATCGCCGGATGCGGCGCGGCGGCGCACGGTCGGCTCGCCGTTGAGCGCGCGATCAACCTGGGCCATCACCGCGAGCTGCGCGCGGGCAGGATCGTCCGCGGTTGGCGCGTCAATGCCTGGCGATAACCAGCGCAGTACCGGCCGGACCAGGGCAGCATGCAGGCGCTCAGAAAACCCCTGCGCACCGCGCGGGCGTGTTTGGCTGCCGAGCAGGCCCGCAAGGCCGCGGACCCGCGATTGCTGGTCCACCACCCAGGTCCGCGCCGTATCCTTGGCCGCGACCGAGACAATCCGCTCGATTTCCCGCGATGGGACAAACGCGTCCTTCAATTCGACGGCCATCGACGGATCGGCCGCACCGAACAGCGCCAGCAGCCGGCGACGCTCGCCGCCGCCGGATTCTTCAGTGGCATCGGGAACCTCGCCGGGCATGGCGAACAGACCCGGTCGATCCGACAATCCCAGGGCCAGCGCGCGCGCGGAGGCAACCAGCGTTTGCTGGTGCGCCTCGCGCAGATACTGGTCCATCGCGCGCACAAATCCGAAGCCGATCAGGGGGATCAGCAGCAACAGGACCGCGATGACCAGCAGCCGGACGCGCAGGCTATGCAGAAACGAGACCATGGCCGGAAATCGGGCGGCAGGAGGCGGCAGGACAGGTGGCCAGATCGTGCATTCCGGTGTCGCGCATCAGGAGGCCGCACGCCAGCGGTATCCCATCCCGTAGACGGTTTCAATTTCGTCGAACGCCGGGTCGACGACGGCGAACTTGCGCCGGATGCGCTTCAAGTGCGAAGTAATCGTATTGTCGTCGACGGTCAATTCCGCCTCGCGCATCAACTGGTCGCGGTTCTTGACGTGGCCGGGGTACTTGACCAGCGCGTGGATCATCCAGAATTCGGTAACCGTCAGCGCAATGCGCTGACCCTTCCAGAGTACCGCGATCTGGTTGATGTCGAGTGTCAGGTCTCCTCGATGCAGGATATCCTCGGCGCGTGCCGGCTGGCGCGCAACATCGCTGCGGCGAAACAGCGCAGCAATGCGCGCGCCCAGATGCGGAATGCTCACGTCCTTGGTCACGTAGTCATCGGCGCCCAGGCGCAGACCCGAGACGACATCCAGGTCGCTGTCGCGCGCCGACAGGAAGATGATCGGCAGGCTGGACGATTGCGCGCGCAATTCCCGGCACAGCGCAAAGCCGCCATCGACGTCCTCGCCGAGGCCGATGTCGAGAATGGCCAGGTCC
>DASUDU010000318.1:0-2171 GCA_036275435.1 Usitatibacteraceae bacterium
TATCGCCACCGGCGTGCTCATCCTGTTCGGCATCGGCATCGGCACCTACTTCGGCGTCAAGCATGCAATGCGCGAGGTGCGCAGCGACGAGCTGGCCGCGATGCGCGATGCCAAGGTGCAGGGTTTCGAGATCTGGCTGGAGCAGCGCACCGCATCGGCCGGGCGCTGGGCGCGGTTGCCCGCGGTGCAAGAGGACATCCTGCGCGCGCTGGCGCGCAACCGCGCGAACTCCGGGCCGCCGTCAAGTTGCGATGCGGTCGAGGCGAAACGCATCGCTGCCACCCTGCGGCCGGCGCTGTTCGGCCGCGGCTTCATCACCTACGAGATCCTCGATCGCAGCGGCACCATCATCGCCTCGCACATTCCCGAGTACTGCGGGCGCCGGGTCCGCACGGCGACATTCCTTGCGCGCATTGAGGGCACGCTCGCCGGGCACAGCGTGTTCGTGCGGCCGCTCGCCGAGGCGGACCGCATGGCGCCGTTGGACCGGCCATCGGCGGGGGCGGACAAGCCCCGCTTCACCACGCCCATGGTCTGGTTTGCCGTGCCGGTCCGCGCGCCGGACGACGGCGAGGTCATCGCCACCGCGGTTTTCGGGGAGCCCGCGACCACGCGATTCGCGACCATCCTGGGGCAGCACTGGCTGGGTGAAACCGACGAGGCCTATGCCTTCGATGACCAGGGGCTGATGTTGACCGAAGGGCGGCACCTGGAAACCATTCGCGAGGCCGGGCTTCTGAAGGATCCATCCCTGCCGGGCGCGACCCTGAACGTCGAACTGCGCGATCCCGGACGCGACTTGCTCGCCGGGCCGGGCGCCCTGGAACCGGCCGCGTCCTGGCCGCGCACGATGCTGGTGCAGCGCGCCACCGCCGCCAAGTCGGGCGGCACCTCGGGCGAGAAGGCCGGCACGTTGATCGTGCCGTACCGCAATTACCGCGGCGTCGCCGTCGTCGGCGCATGGCGCTGGCTGGACAGCGTGGACATGGGCGTGGCGATGGAAATGGACGTTCGCGAGGTGTACGCTCCATTGCGCACGCTCGACCGCGCGTTCGCCATCGTTCTTGGCATCGCGGTGGCGTGCTCGGTCGGTGTGTTGATCATGATCGTTTCGGCCTGGCGCGAGCGGCGCCAATTCGGCCGCGTGCGCCGCCTGGGGCGCTACACACTGATTCGCGCGATCGGCGAGGGCGGGATGGCGAGCGTGTTCCTGGGCCGGCATGCGCTGCTCAAGCGGCAGATCGCCGTCAAGATCCTCAAGCGGCAGGCGAACGACGAGTCCGTCCGGCGTTTCGAGCGCGAAGTGCAACTGGCGAGCCGCCTCGCGCACCCGAACGTGGTGGAGATCTACGATTACGGCCATACGCGTTCCGGCGAGGTGTATTACGTCATGGAGTACGTCGATGGCATCACCCTGGCCGAGCTGGCGGCGCGCGAGGGGCCGCTGCCGGTGGGACGCGCCATTCACCTGGTGCGGCAGATCTGCTCGGCGCTCGCCCGCGCGCATCACCAGGGCCTGGTGCACCGCGACATCAAGCCGGAGAACATCATGGTGTGCGTACGCGGCGGCGAGCACGACGTGATCAAGATCCTCGATTTTGGGCTGGTGAAGAACCTCGAGGGGCCGCAGACCCGCGACATCACCAGCGCCGTGGTGCGCGTGCTGGGAACGCCCGTCTACATGGCGCCGGAGCGGTTCATCAATCCCGCGGACGCCGACGTGCGCAGCGACATTTACGCCATCGGCGCGGTGGCCTACCAGCTCCTCTGCGGGCGCCGCTTGTTCGACGGCCTGACCGGCGCCGACCTGCAATTCCAGATCATGCACACGCCGCCTCTGGCGCCGGGCGAGGCCCGCGGCTCGCCGATCCCGGAGGCACTGGAAGCGATGATCCTCGCCTGCCTTGCCAAGCAGCCCGGCGACCGGCCGCAGACGGTCGAGGACCTGCTCGACCGCCTGCGTGAACTTGCGCTCGACCATCCGTGGTCGAACCGCGAGGCCGCCGACTGGTGGCGCGACCACCGACAGAAGCAGGACGCGATGGGGAACGCGGCGCCGACGGCGTGAGCGCTGCGCCTGCCGTGCGAATCCCATCGCCGGGTGAGATCCGGTGGAACGCAGGGCAGTGCGCGGCGTGCCGGCCCACGCGGATGCCGGCGGCATCCGGCAG
>DASUDU010000319.1:0-5162 GCA_036275435.1 Usitatibacteraceae bacterium
AGTGAAGCGCCGGTCAAGGATGGCAGAATGACCGCTTTGCATGGCAAGGGAATGCATGGACAGGCTGAGGACAGCGCTGCGGATGCTGGGCGCGATGCTGGCGATGGTCTGCATGGGCGGCTTCGCGCAGGCCTCCTCGACCCTGTCGCTGGCGACCACGACGAGCACGGAGAATTCCGGCCTGTTGAAATACCTGCTGCCGGCATTCGAGGAACAGCATGCGGTCAAGGTCAAGGTGATCGCGGTCGGCACCGGCCAGGCGCTGAAACTGGGTGAACGCGGCGATGTCGACGTGGTTCTGGTGCATGCGCGCGAGGATGAGGACCGCTTCGTCGCGGCCGGCTTCGGCGTCGAACGCAAGGATGTCATGTACAACGATTTCGTCATCGTCGGCCCGAAGGAGGACCCGGCGGGTATCCGCGGGTTGCGTGACATCGCCGTGGCGCTGAAGCGCCTGCACGAACGCAGTGCGACCTTCATCTCGCGCGGCGACGAATCGGGAACGCACATCATGGAGCGGCGCCTGTGGAACGAGGAGCGCATCGTGCCGGGCGGCAAAAACTACCTGTCGGCTGGACAGGGCATGGGCGCCGTGCTGACCATGGCCGGCGCGATCGGCGCCTACACGCTGACCGACCGCGGCACCTTTGTTGCCTACAAGGCGCGTACCGGCCTGGAGATTCTCGTGGCGGGCGACCCGCGCCTGTCCAATCCCTATGGCGTGATCGTGGTCAATCCGGCGCGGCATCCGCACGTCAACGTGCGCGCCGCGCGGGCGCTGGCCGAATGGCTGGTCTCGGCGCAGACGGCGCAGCGGATTCGCGGTTTTCGGGTCAACGGCGAGCAGTTGTTCTTTCCCGGTGTGCCGATCTGGGACAAGCAGGCTGCGGGACGATAGATGGACCTGCTTGAAGCGACCCAAGCCGCGTTCGTCCTGCTGTTCACGGGGGATGCCGAGATCTGGGGGATCATCTGGGTTTCGCTCAAGGTTTCCCTGCTTGCGCTGCTGATCGCCACGCCCTTGGCGGTGGCAACCGGCTTTGTGCTTGCCACGACGAAGTTTCCCGGGCGCCGTGCGCTCGTGGTGATCCTGCAAAGCTTCCTGTCGTTTCCGACAGTCGTGGTCGGGCTGATCCTGTTCCTGCTGTTGACGCGGCAGGGACCGTTCGGCGACCTGAAACTGCTCTACACGCAGGGTGCGATGGTCATCGGTCAGGCGGTGATCGCGTTTCCCGTGCTCGCCGCGTTCGCGCTTGCCGCGGTGCAGGCGGCGGACCAGCGCGTTCGCGAGACCGCCCTTTCGCTCGGCGCCACACCCCTGCATGCCGGCCTGACCACGCTGTTCGAAGTGCGCTTTGCGCTGGTGGCAAGCCTGCTCAATGGCTTCGGCCGGGTGATCTCGGAAGTCGGCTGCGCCATGATGGTCGGGGGCAACATCGCCGGCGTGACGCGCAACATCCCCACGGCGATCGCGCTGGAGACCAGCAAGGGCGATTTCGCGCAGGGCATTGCGCTGGGCGCGGTGCTGATGCTGTTTGCCTTCGCCGCCAACCTGACGCTGGCCTGGGCGCAGGGAAAGGGCGGTCTGGAATGAGCGCCCAGGCCCTGGAACTGCGGCATATTGCCAAGCGTTTTGGGCCGCGCACGATCCTCGACGCCGGCCCGGTGCGATTCGAGCCGGGGCAGCTGCACCTCGTTGAAGGCGACAACGGCGCGGGCAAGTCGACTTTGCTCAAGTGTCTGGGTGGGCTTGCGACGGCCGATCGCATCGACCTTTGCTATGGCGCGATCCCGTACACGGGCGGGGCCTACCCGCACAGCCTGCGCCGGGCCATCGTTTACGTGCACCAGCATCCGTACCTGTTGTCCGCCGGGGTCATTGCCAACATCGAATACGGCCTGCGCTGCCGCGGTGTCGATGCGCTTGCACGCCAGCAGCGCGTGCGTCACGCGGTCGAATGGGCCGGGCTGGAGGCGTCCATCAAAACCGTACCGCGCAAGCTCTCGGGTGGGGAAAAGCAGCGCCTCGCGCTGGCGCGCGCCGCGGCGCTCGATACGCCGGCCCTGCTGGTGGATGAACCAACCGCCAATCTGGACCGCGCCGCGCGCGAACAAGTCCACCACTTGCTCGATTCGCTCGTCGCCAAGGGGACTCTGGTGATCGTTGCGACCCACGACCCGTCCCTGCACGAACGCAGCGGAGCGCGGCGCTGGGTATTGGCCGAAGGCAGCCTTTCGCCGTTGGGCTGAGAACCCGCTGGCCGATGCGCGCCGGGTTGCTTGGTCGGGTTACTTGACGCTGCCCAGCAACTGCTGCAATTCGCCGGACTGGTACATCTCGCGCATGATGTCCGCGCCGCCGACAAACTCGCCGTTGACGTAAAGCTGCGGAATGGTCGGCCAGTTGGCGTATTCCTTGATGCCCTGGCGAATGTCTGCGTCCTGTAGCACATCGACGGTGTGCGGATTGTCCACGCCGCAAGCCTTGAGGATTTGCGTCGCGGAGGCGGAAAAGCCGCACATCGGCATCTGCGGCGACCCCTTCATGAACAGCACGACGGGGTTGCTGGTGACGGTCTGGCGAATGGTGTCCTGGACGCTCATGGTTACTCCGGTTTGGTTCGTATGAGGGGCGATTCTATCCGAGCCGGCCGCCGGCCACCCGCGGGATGCCGGACAAGTCGTTTACCGAAATGGGGTGGGAAAAGCCGGCTTTCAAGAGCAATTCGCGCACTGCGCCGGCCTGGTCGTAGCCATGCTCGAGCAGCAGCCAGCCCCGCGGAGCCAGACGGGCCGGAGCGCCGTCGAGGATGGCGCGAATCGAGCCGAGTCCGTCGGGACTGCGGTCGCTGAGCGCCACAGCCGGTTCAAATCGCAGGTCGCCGCTAGTCAGGTGCGGGTCGGCCGCGGCGACATAGGGCGGGTTGGCGACGATCAGGTCGAATGTCCGCTCGCCGAGCGCCGCATACCAGTCGCTTTCGATGAATTCGACGCGCGCACCCAGGTGCAATGCGTTGCGGCGTGCAATCGCCAGCGCATCGGCCGAGCAGTCGCAGGCGCACACGCCAGCTGTGCGGTGTTCCAGCGCGAGCGTGATGGCAATTGCGCCGCTGCCGGTGCCCAAGTCCAAAACCCTAGGACTGGCGCGGTTTTCCAAGGGAAATTGCCCGGAAAGGCACGCCAGTGCTTGTTCGACCAGGTGCTCGGTCTCCGGGCGCGGGATCAGTACCGCCGGGCTGACGGCAAACTCGCGCCCATAGAATTCGCGTGACCCGAGCAGGTAGGCGACCGGTTCGCCGCGCGCGCGCCGCGCGACCCACTCCTCGAACTGCCGCAGGCGGGTCGCGTCGATCGTCTGTTCCGGACGCGCCATCAATCCGGCGCGACCGACCTGGAGCAGGGCTGCGAGCAGGTACTGCGCGTCCATGCGCTCGATCTGGCCGGCAGCGCGAGCCAGCGCCTGGGCGATGTTCACCGCAGCTCCCCGGCCTCAGGCAGACGTGGCCAGCGCAGCGAGCTGCTCGGCCTGGTGTTCGGCGATCAAGGCGTCGGTGATTTCGGACAGGTCGCCGTCCATGATGAAGTCGATCTTGTAGAGCGTCAGGTTGATGCGGTGGTCGGTGACGCGACCCTGCGGGAAGTTGTAGGTGCGGATGCGCTCCGAGCGGTCGCCCGAGCCGATCAGCGACTTGCGTTCCGCAGCCTCCTTGGCCTGCTGCTCGCGCATCTGCTTGTCCTTGATGCGCGCGGCCAGGACGCGCCAGGCCTGCTCCTTGTTCTTGTGCTGTGAGCGCCCGTCCTGGCACTCGACGACAATGCCGGTCGGCTGGTGGGTCAGTCGCACCGCGGAGTCGGTCTTGTTGATGTGCTGTCCGCCGGCTCCGGAGGCGCGAAAGGTGTCGATGCGCACGTCGGCCGGGTTGATGATGACGCCGGAGGCGTCGTCGGCCTCGGGCATCACCGCGACCGTGGCGGCGGAGGTGTGGATGCGGCCCTGCGCCTCGGTTTCCGGGACCCGCTGGACGCGGTGGCCGCCCGATTCGAACTTCAGGCGCGAGTAGGCGCCCTGGCCGACAATGCGCGCGATGACCTCCTTGTAGCCGCCGACCTCACCCGGCGATTCGGAGATGATCTCGACCTGCCAGCGCTGGCGCTCGGCATAGCGCGAGTACATGCGGAACAGGTCGCCGGCAAACAGCGCAGATTCATCCCCCCCGGTGCCGGCGCGGACTTCGAGGATGATGTTCTTGTCGTCATTCGGGTCCTTCGGCAGGAGCGCCTTCTGCAGGTCGATCTCCAAGGTCTCGATCTTCTGCCGCGCCGCGCGGATTTCCTCGTCGGCCAGGTCGCCGAGCTGCGCGCGCATTTCCGGGTCGGCGGCCAGTTCCTGCGCCGCGATGATGTCGTTTTCGGCCTTGCAGAAGTCATTGTAAAGCGCGACCACGGGCGTGAGTTCGGCGTGCTCGCGAGTCAGCTTGCGGTAGTTTTCCATGTCGCTGACCACCTGCGGATCGGCCAGCAGGCGGTCGAGTTCTTCAAGGCGCTCGGCCAGCGAGCGCAGTTTGGCGGAAACAGTCGGTTTCATCGGAATCTTCGTTGTCAGGTCGGGATATCCCGGATCGCCGGGGCGATCGAGCGCAGGATCAGGCGGATGCCGCCCAGCTACGGCTCTTCCTGGTCGGGGTAGATCTTTTCGAGCGCCGCAACCAGCTGCGAGCGCTCCTCGCCCTGCGCACGCTGCAGGGCCGACAGCGGGTGGTGCAGGAACTTGCCGGAGATGCCGTTGGCCAGCGCCTCCATGACCGCGGCCGGATCCTCGCCCTTGGCCAGCCGCCGGGCGGCCTTTTCCAGCTCGATGCGCCGATATTGGTCGGCGCGCGAGCGCAGGCTCTGGATGAACGGCGTTGCCGAACGCGATTCCAGCCACTGGCTGAAGTCCCGCGTGTGCCGGTCGATGATCACGGTCGCCTCGGCGACGGCGGCGGCGCGTTTTTCGGCATTCTGCTCGATGATCTTGCCCAGGCTGTCGAGCGAATAGAGGAACACGTCGTCCAGTTCGCCGACCTCGGCTTCGATGTCGCGCGGCACGGCCAGATCGACCATGAACATCGGCCGGTGGCGGCGCGCCTTGAGCGCACGCTCGACCATGCCCTTGCCGACCA
>DASUDU010000320.1:0-12213 GCA_036275435.1 Usitatibacteraceae bacterium
GCGTGTGAAGCGTTTGCGCGTGAAGAATTACTTCTTCGGTGCGTCTTCTTTCTTGGCGTCGTCCTTCTTCGCCTTCTTCTTGGCCTTCTTGGCCTTCTTCTCTTCCTTCTTCACGTCAGCCTTGGCTTCAGCAGCCTTGGCCGGGGCGGCCGCAGCGGCCGGCTTGGCGGCTTCAGCAGCCTTGGCCGGAGCAGCCGGAGTTGCCGGGGTCGCCGGGGTTGCAGCGGCCTTGGCCGGAGCAGCCGGGGCGGCGGCGGGCTTGGCCGGCTCAGCGGGTTTGGCCGGAGCGGCCGGGGCTTGGGCAGCGGCGTTCATCGCAACAGCGGCGAACAGGGCGGCCACGAAAGCGGAAATGGTCTTCATGGGTCTTTTCCTTTGAGAGTGAGTGAGTAACGTTAGTCAATCAGACAGTGTGGCTGTCGAGTCACATAACGCCGCAGATTATAGCCGGTTGACACGCTGCACAAAACGCGTGATTGGCCAAAAAAGTGTGGCAAGCCGTTCTGTTATCAGGGTTTTTTCCTATATGACAGCCACGGGCTGCCAGTCCGGGGGCTCTCTTGCACAATTTCGCGCCATTGACCCGGCGCGAGGCCGGACAGGCTGTGCGGCCCGATTGACACGCGAACCAGTCGCAGCGTCGGAAAGCCGGCCTTTGCGGTCATGCGCCGGACCTGGCGGTTCTTGCCCTCCCGGAGCGTCAGTTCCAGCCATGTGGTGGGGATCGACTGGCGGACGCGCACCGGCGGATCGCGCGGCCACAGCGCCGGAACCGGGATGATGCGGGCCTGCGCGGGCCGCGAGACGAAATCCCCGAGATCCATCGGCTCCCGCAGCGGGGCCAGATCCGCGTCCGCCGGGGCGCCCTCGACTTCGACCCAGTAGGTTTTCGGCAGTTTGTGGCGCGGATCGGACAATGCCGCCTGCAGGGCGCCGTCGTCGGTCAGCAGCAGCAGCCCTTCGCTGTCGGTGTCCAGCCGGCCGGCAGGATAGACATGCGGAATGTCGATGAAATCCTTGAGCGTTGCCTTGTCGCCGGACGGGCTGAACTGGCAGATGACGCCGTACGGTTTGTTGAACGCAATCAGCATCGCGTGCTCCGGCGCAGGGTGCGCAAACACCGGCGCTAAAAAACAAAAAACCCCTGTGGCAAGCCACAGGGGTTCAGGATCGGGTTGCGCCCGCGAACTAGGCCGCGGTGATGTTTGAAGCCTGCTTTCCCTTCGGTCCCTGGGTCACTTCAAAGGCGACCTTCTGGCCTTCCTTGAGGGTCTTGAAGCCATTCATCTGGATCGCCGAGAAATGCGCGAAGAGATCTTCGCTGCCATCGTCCGGCGTGATGAATCCATAACCCTTGGCGTCGTTAAACCATTTGACGGTACCTGTTGCCATGCACGTGCATCCTCAAAAAAATCGGGTTGGAGAGCCCCGGAATCGTTTGCTTTTCAAGGCCCGCCTGTGGTGCACATGCGAAAAAACCCAAAAGCCAAACTCCAAGCCGCCTTTTACCGGCTAACGCGGGTCAAGTCAAGCAAGAAAACAACGGATTCCGCCGGACCGTTGCAGGAATGCAAAAATCAGGGAAACACGGCACCGGTTCGGTGCGCCCGGGCCGGAATTCGCACCGGCGGGCCTCCGGCCTTGAACCGCAGGCATCGAGCCCCTATTATGGGATAACCGTCGCGACCGGATCGGCATGGCAAACAGCAAACCCAAGACCCACGAGAAGGGCGACGTTGCCCTCAAGGAAAAACCGGCACAGACCAAGCCGCCGGCGATGTGGCAGGTCGTGATGTACAACGACGACTACACGCCAATGGAATTCGTCATCGACGTGCTGCAGCGCTTTTTTGGCCATGGCCATGAACGCGCCACGCAGATCATGCTCAAAGTGCATACCGAAGGGCGCGGGGTATGCGGCGTGTTCCCGCGCGATGTGGCGGCAATGAAGGTGGACCAGGTGGTCGATTTTTCGCGCCAGCACCAGCACCCGCTGCATTGCGGCATGGAAGAAGTCTAGTAGCCGGGCCTGCCGCCGCCGCGTGGCTGGAAGCGATGTATGCTTTCTTCCGTTGCAAGGCGTTTTGTATTTCGTTGCACCAACTGCAGAAAGGTTTCCCATGATTGCCCAGGAACTCGAAGTCAGCCTGCACAAGGCGTTTGTCGAAGCGCGCAAGAAGCGCCACGAGTTCATCACGGTCGAGCACCTGCTGCTCGCGCTGC
Source organism: Usitatibacteraceae bacterium (assembly GCA_036275435.1). Classification (GTDB taxonomy): domain Bacteria; phylum Pseudomonadota; class Gammaproteobacteria; order Burkholderiales; family Usitatibacteraceae; genus UKL13-2. The sequence continues at coordinate 2,224 of DASUDU010000320.1, forward strand.
TGGAAAACCCGTCCGCGCAGGAGGTGCTCAAGGCGTGCGCGGCCAAGCTCGACGAGCTGGGCAAGGCGCTCACCGAGTTCATCGAGCAGCACACGCCCATCGTCGCCGGCGACGGCGAGGTCAACACGCAGCCAACGCTCGGTTTCCAGCGCGTGATCCAGCGCGCCATCCTGCACGTGCAGTCATCGGGCAAGAAGGAAGTGACCGGGGCCAACGTGCTGGTGGCCATCTATGGCGAGAAGGACTCGCACGCGGTCTACTACCTGCACCAGCAGGGGGTCTCGCGGCTCGACGTGGTCAATTTCATCTCGCACGGAATCTCCAAGGCCGCGCCGGCGGGCAAGGAGAAGGAGGAAGCCGAATCCGAGGGCGGCGATGCCGAGCAGGGCGGCGGTGCGCTGGAGAGTTTCGCGCTGAACCTCAACCAGTTGGCCGCCGACGGCAAGATCGACCCGCTGATCGGCCGGGAGCTCGAGGTTGAGCGCGTCATCCAGATCCTCTGCCGCAGGCGCAAGAACAACCCGCTGCTGGTCGGCGAGGCCGGCGTCGGCAAGACGGCGATTGCCGAGGGACTGGCCAAGCGCATCGTCGACAAGAGCGTGCCGGAAATCCTTGCCAAGGCGAATGTCTATGCGCTCGACATGGGCGCGCTGCTCGCCGGAACCAAGTACCGAGGCGACTTCGAACAACGCCTCAAGGCCGTGCTCAAGCAACTGGTCGAGAATCCGAACGCGATTCTGTTCATCGACGAGATCCACACCCTGATTGGCGCCGGCTCGGCATCGGGCGGGACGCTCGACGCTTCAAACCTGCTCAAGCCCGCACTGTCGACCGGCCAGCTGAAATGCATCGGCGCGACGACCTTCAACGAGTACCGCGGCATTTTCGAAAAGGACCATGCGCTTTCCCGCCGCTTCCAGAAGATCGACGTCAACGAGCCGTCGATCGCGGAGACGATCGAGATCCTCAAGGGGCTGAAATCGCGCTTCGAGTCGCACCATGGCGTGAAATACACCCACGTGGCGCTGACCACGGCGGCCGAGCTGTCGGCCAAGTACATCAACGACCGCCACCTTCCGGACAAGGCCATCGACGTCATCGACGAGGCCGGTGCCGCGCAGCGCATCGTGCCGAAGTCGAAGCAAAAAAAGACCATCGGCAAGCTCGAAATTGAGGACATCATCTCGAAGATCGCGCGCATCCCGGCGCGCAACGTCTCCAGCGACGATCGCAGCGCGTTGCGTACCCTCGACCGCGACCTCAGGGCCGTGGTGTTCGGCCAGGACAAGGCCATCGAGGCGCTTTCGTCGGCGATCAAGATGGCGCGCTCGGGGCTGGGCAATCCGTCGAAGCCGATCGGCTCGTTCCTGTTTTCGGGTCCGACCGGGGTGGGCAAGACTGAGGTCGCACGGCAGCTGGCGTTCATCCTCGGCGTCGAGCTGATCCGTTTCGACATGTCCGAATACATGGAGCGGCACGCCGTTTCCCGGCTGATCGGCGCGCCTCCCGGCTACGTCGGCTTCGACCAGGGCGGGCTGCTCACCGAGGCGATCACCAAGCACCCGTACTCGGTGCTGCTGCTCGACGAAATCGAGAAGGCGCACCCGGATGTGTTCAATGTGCTGTTGCAGGTGATGGACCACGGCACGCTGACCGACAACAACGGGCGCAAGGCCGATTTTCGCAACGTCGTGATCGTCATGACCACCAATGCCGGCGCCGCGGAGCTGTCGAAGTCCGGCATGGGTTTCACACAGGAGAACAAGGCCGGGGACGAAATGGGCGAGATCAAGCGCCTGTTCACGCCGGAATTCCGCAACCGGCTCGACGCGACGATTTCGTTCGCGCCGCTCGATGAGGAGGTGATCCTGCGGGTGGTCGACAAGTTCCTCATGCAGCTGGAGGCGCAACTGACGGAAAAGAAAGTTGACGCGACGTTCACGGTGGCGCTCAAGAAGTACCTTGCCAAGCACGGCTTCGATCCGGCGATGGGCGCGCGGCCGATGGCGCGACTTATCCAGGACACGATTCGACGCGCGCTGGCCGACGAGCTGCTGTTTGGCCGGCTGGCCAGTGGCGGAAAGGTCACGATCGACATCGGCGCGGACGACAAGGTGCGCCTCGAGATCAGCGAGGAAAAGGAAGCGCTGCCCCAGGAGTCCTGAGCGATTTGGTGGTCTGCTGCCGGACCACCCGGCCCTGACCTGCGTCAGTTCCTGCTAAGATCGGCAGGCTTTTGCGCCGATGCCGGATTGGTCCCGGCCGGTGAACTCGTGGAGGATCCGATGACGCATACAGACCTTGAGAGACGCCGGTCGGTTGGTGCCGACCTGCCGCGCATGGTATTCCTGTGCTGCCTGGCTGGCGCGGCGACGCTGGCCGTCGCACAAACGCCCACACCCGCGGCGCCTCCGCCCCCGGCCTTTGCCGCGTCGAACCTGACGCCCTCGGGTGTGCGTGCGCTGGCCGCGACCTGCGCGGCCTGCCACGGCAGCAACGGCCATTCCGTCGGCGGTGCGATCCCCGGCCTGGCCGGCATCAACAAGGAGTATTTCGTCAACCAGATGGCGGCGTTTCGCGAGGGCCGGCGCGAGGCGACGATCATGCACCAATTGTCGAAGGGCTACAGCGCGGCGGAAGTGGCTGCGCTCGGCGACTTCTTTTCCGCACAGAAGAAATAGGAGCCGACCATGACACTGCTTCGCAGGGACTTCCTCAGGGCCGGCGTGGCCGCCGGCGGGTTGCTCGCGGGCGCCTGCGCATCCCCGGGCCGCAGCGGCCCGCGCGTGGTGATCATCGGTGCCGGCTATGGCGGTGCAACGGCGGCCCGTTACATCCGCCTCTGGGCACCGCACGTCGACGTGACCGTGGTCGAGCGCGGCGCCGAGTTCATTTCCTGTCCAATCTCCAATCTGGTCCTGGGCGGATCCAAGACGCTTGCGGACATGACGGTCAGTTACGACCGGTTCTCCCGCAACAACGGCATCCACCTGGTGCGCGGCGAGGCGAGCGCCATCGACCTGGAGAAAAAAGTCGTCAGGCTGGCCAGCGGCGACATGCTGCCGTTCGATCGGGTGATCCTTTCCCCGGGTGTCGATTTCACCTATGCCGACATTCCCGGGCTGAACAATGCGGCTGCGCAGGAGAAGGTCCTGCACGCATGGAAAGCCGGGCCGCAGACCGTGGCCTTGCGCCGGCAACTGGAATCGATGCGCGATGGCGGCGTTGTCGCGATCAGCGTCCCGGTGGCGCCGTACCGTTGTCCGCCCGGGCCGTACGAGCGCGCCTGCCAGATCGCCAGCTACCTCAAGGCCAGCAAACCTGGCGCCAAGCTCGTCATTCTCGACGCCAACCCGGACGTCACGTCAAAGCCCGGCTTGTTCAAGAAGGCCTGGTCGGAGTTGTACCCGGGCATCGTCGAATATCGTCCGAATGCCAGGGTGGTCGATGTCGATGCCAGGACGCTGACGGCGAAGATGGAAGTCGACGATTTCAAGGCGGACGTGCTCAATGTCATCCCGCCGATGAAGGCCGGCGCAATTGCCGATCCGTTCATCACCGCCAACAAGCGCTGGTGTGAAATCAACTGGCTCACCTACGAAGCCAAGAACGTTCCGGGGGTGCACCTTTTGGGCGACGCGCTGCAGATCGCCCCGGCGATGCCCAAGTCGGGACACATGGCCAATGCCCACGGCAAGGCGTGCGCGGCCGCGGTGGTGGCGCTGCTCTCGGGCGAGGCGCCCAGTCCGGCACCGGTGCTCACCAACACCTGCTACAGCTTCGTCTCCTCCGAGAAGGTCATCCATGTGGCCTCCGTTCACAAGTACGACGAAAAGGACAAGACCATGAAGGCCGTTCCGGGTGCGGGCGGCGTTTCCGCCGCGGCAAGCGAGCTGGAGGGCCAGTACGCCATGGCCTGGGCGAGGAATATCTGGGCCGACATGCTCGGGTGAGCGGCGGCGTAAGCCGCGCGAGCGGAAGCGGCGGCCCCGGCCGCCGTTTTTTTTCGGATTGGAGCCGGCTTACGCGCGCGGCGCGAGCCACCCCGCGTCGAAACCGGGATTGACTTTCGAGGTCAGGATGTGGTCGCGCCACGCGCCGTCGATGAACAGGTAGTCCCTGGCATAGCCTTCGATGTTGAATCCCAGATGGGCGAGCAGCCTGCCGCTGCGGGTGTTTTCCGGCCGGTAGTTGGCGGCAATGCGGTGCAACCGCTGTTCATCGAACATGTATTGCATGGCGCTCGACAGGGCCTCGCGCATCAATCCCTGCCCCTCCAGGGCCGCTTCCAGCTGGTAGCCCATCACGCAATTGCAGAACGGTCCGCGGGCGATCTGCGAAAAGCCGACGCTGCCGATCACGGCACCGGGTTCGCTGCGCGGCGAAAGCCAGAAGCGCACCAGCGTTCCGGCGAGCCGGGCCTGCTGCGCCGTTTCGACCACCTCCAGCCAGTGTTCGATGGTCTCGACGCCGGCAGGGGATGGCGGGCTCCATGGCTTCAGGTGTCCGGCGTTGCGCACCACGAAATCGCGCATGGCGCCGGCCCGCGCCGCGACCGGCGAGGCGATGATCAGGCGCGCCGACTCGAGGACCAGGCCTTCGCTCATTCTTCGCGCAGGAAGCGCACGTGCTCGATCAGGGCGCCCTCGTCATTGAGGCGGTAGATGGCCACGGCGTGCCGGAAATCGGGAACCCGGCCGGTGATTTCCTCTTCGTCGAGCACGTAGCGGCCGATGCGCGTTCGATGCACGATGCGCGCATGCAGGCGCGGCGATGCGGCAAACAGTGTCGCGTAGCGCTCGCGCATTTCGGCGTGCCCGGCCATCAACCGCCGGCCCTGCCCATCCTCGATGATGCAATCAGGGGCGTAGCAGGCCAGGAACGCGTCGATGTCGCGGGCGTTGTAGGCGGCCAGCTGCGCCTCGACCGGGTCGCGCATGCGCCCTCAGCCGGCGAAGACCTGCCAGGACAAGGCGAGGCTTTCCGCGGGACCGCGGCGGAATCCGGATTTGGCGAACTGGTGCCAGCGGCCCACGACAAACGCCATCACCGCATTGGCGTAGGCGTTCGCGTCGAGGCCGGCGAGTTCCCCGGCGCTGATCGCAAGCCGCGTGCTTTGCCGCAGCGAGCTTTCCAGCCGGTCATGCAACTGGTTCATGCGCACCTGCAGCCGCTCGTCTTCGTTGACCAGCGCATCGCCAATCAGGACGCGGGTCATGCCCTGGTTCTTCTGCGCAAACCCGAGCAGCATGGCGACGATCGCCTCGACCTGCTTCAGGCCGTTCGGCTCCTCGCCCTGGATCTTGTTGACCAGGGAAAAGACCGATTCTTCGATGAACTCGATCAGGCCCTCGTACATCTGCGCCTTGCTGGCGAAATGCCGGTACAGCGCCGCCTCGGACACGTCAAGCTTTGCCGCCAGCAGCGCCGTGGTGATCTTTTCGCCTTTCGGGTTCTCCAGCATGTGGGCGAGCGACTGCAGGATTTCCTTGCGGCGTTCGCCGGGTATGCGTTTGGCCATTGTTATGCTCCCTGAATTGCTGCAACGTCGATTTTCCCGGGGCGCTCCACCAGGACGATCAGGAAAAACTCCAGTACTGGCGGGGTTTTCAGGCCGATATTGCCTGGAAAGCCGCGCCAGTACTGGAGTTTGTCATGCTGATCCTGCTACGCCTAACGCCGTCCGCCGAGGATCGACCCCAGCACGCCGCGAATGATCCTGCGCCCGGCCTCCGAGGCCATCGCGCGCGCCGCGCTCTTGACTGCCGCCTCGACCACACCTTCGCGTTTGCTCGAGCCGCCTCCGCCGGGCAGCCCGATCTTGCCCAAAATCCCGCCCAAGCCGCTTTCCCCATCGGCCGATGGGGATGCGGCATCGCCGCGCCGGCCCTTGAGCTTTTCGAAGGCCGATTCGCGGTCAACCGTCTTTTCATATTGCCCGGCGACCAGCGAGCCTTCCAGCAAGGCCTTGCGCTGTTCGGGGCCGATCGGCCCGATCTGCGAACGCGGCGGGCACACGAGGGCGCGTTCAACCACCGTCGGACGGCCCTTTTCATCGAGGAACGAGACCAGCGCCTCGCCCACCCCCAGTTCGGTGATGACATCGACCACCTTGATCTTCGGGTTTTCGCGGAACGTCTCGGCTGCCGCCGTCACCGCCTTCTGGTCGCGCGGCGTGTAGGCCCTCAGCGCGTGCTGGATGCGGTTGCCCAGCTGCCCGAGCACGGTATCGGGGATGTCGAGCGGATTTTGCGTCACGAAGTACACGCCCACGCCCTTCGAGCGCACCAGCCGCACCACTTGCTCGATCTTGTCCAGCAGCTCGCGCGGCGCCTCGTTGAACAACAGGTGCGCCTCGTCGAAAAAGAACACCAGCTTCGGCTTGTCGCGATCGCCCACTTCCGGCAGATTCTCGAACAGTTCCGAAAGCATCCACAGCAGGAACGTCGAATACAGCCGCGGGCTGGACAAGAGCTTGTCCGCGGCGAGGATGTTGATCACGCCCTTGCCGTCGACCGTCTGCATCAGGTCATCGAACGACAGCGCCGGCTCGCCGAAGAACTTGTCGCCGCCCTGGCTTTCCAGCGCGAGCAAGCCGCGCTGGATCGCGCCGATGCTGGCGCTGGAAACGTTGCCGTAGTCGGTGGTGAACTGCGCGGCATTTTCGCCCACATAGGAGAGCAGGGCGCGCAGGTCCTTCAGGTCGAGCAGCAGCAGGCCCTGGTCATCGGCGATCTTGAACGCGAGATTGAGCACCCCGGCCTGGGTTTCGTTCAGATTGAAAATCCGCGCGAGCAGTACCGGGCCCATCTCCGATACCGTGGCACGCACCGGGTGGCCCTGCTCGCCAAACACGTCCCAGAGCGTTGCCGGAAACGCGGCCGGCTGGTGGTCCAGGCCCAGCAGCTTGACGCGCTCTTCGACCTTCGGGTTCGGCTTTCCCGGTTGCGATATGCCGGTCAGGTCGCCCTTGACGTCGGCCATGAATACCGGAACGCCGAGGGCGGAAAAATTCTCGGCCAGGACCTGCAGGGAAATGGTCTTGCCGGTTCCGGTGGCGCCGGCAATGAGGCCGTGGCGGTTGGCCATCTGCGGCAGAAGGAACAGGTCGGCATGCGACTTGTCGCTGGTTTTGGCGATCAGCAGGGGCTCGGCCATGGGCAATTTCGCAGGGTCAATCAAGGGGAATACGGTGAGTGAATGTTAACATTACGCCTTTGATCGTGCGTTCGAAAACGAACGCCGGAAACGACGCACCAAAGAGGGTCACTGCACCATGGCAGGTCACAGCAAATGGGCGAACATCCAGCACCGCAAAGGTCGCCAGGACGCCAAGCGCGGCAAGATTTTCACGCGCCTGATCAAGGAAATCACCGTGGCCGCCAAACTGGGTGGCGGCGATGCGGGCAGCAATCCGCGCCTGCGGCTGGCGATGGACAAGGCCTTCGACAACAACATGCCCAAGGACACCGTGGAGCGCGCCATCAAGCGCGGCAGCGGCGAACTGGATGGCGTGAGTTACGAAGAGATCCGCTATGAAGGCTACGGCATCGGCGGTGCCGCGGTGATGGTCGATTGCATGACCGACAACCGCACTCGCACCGTGGCCGACGTGCGCCATGCGTTTTCCAAGTACGGCGGCAACCTGGGCACCGACGGCTCGGTGGCGTTCCTGTTCAAGCATTGCGGCACGATGCTGTTCGCGCCGGGAACCGACGAGAACAAGCTGATGGAAGCCGCGCTCGAGGCCGGCGCCGAGGACGTCGTGGCCAACGACGACGGCTCGCTGGAAGTGGTCACCGGTCCCTATGAGTTCGCCGCCGTGAAAGCGGCGCTGGAAAAGGCCGGATTCAAGGCCGAGTACGGCGAAGTCACCATGAAGGCCAACAACGAAAGCGTCCTCACCGGCGATGACGCGGTGAAGATGCAAAAGCTCCTCGATGCGCTCGAGTCGCTCGACGACGTCCAGGATGTCTACACCTCGGCGGTGATCGAGGACGCGTGAGCGCCGCTTCGCGCGAGCCGGCATTGACGATCCTCGGCATCGATCCCGGACTGCGCGTGACCGGCTACGGCGTCATCGTCAAGGACGGTTCGGCGCTGAGCTACGTGTCGTGCGGGTGCATCAAGTCGCTTGAGGGGGAGCTGCCCGATCGCATCAAGGCCATTTTCAGCGGTGTGCGCGAGGTGATCGCGCGCTTTCGTCCCGGCGAAGTGGCGGTGGAAAAAGTGTTCGTCAACGTCAACCCGCAATCGACGCTGCTGCTCGGCCAGGCGCGCGGCGCGGCGATCTCGGCGGCTGTTTCCACCGACCTGACCGTGGCCGAGTACACCGCGCTGCAAGTCAAGCAGGCGGTGGTCGGCAACGGCCATGCCAAGAAGGAACAGGTGCAGGAGATGGTCAAGCGTTTGCTCAAGCTGCCCGGTTATCCGAGCCCCGACGCGGCCGACGCGCTGGCCTGCGCCATCTGCCACGCCCACGGCGGCCAATTGGGCGGCGTCACCACGCGTGGTTATCGGGTCAAGGGCGGGAGGCTGGTGAAATGATCGGGCGGATTGCCGGAGTCCTGCTGGAAAAGAACCCGCCGGAGATTGTCGTCGAGACCTCCGGCGGCGTCGGCTACGAAATCAGCGTGCCGATGAGCACGTTCTACAACCTGCCGAAAACCGGCGAACGGGTGAGCCTGTTCACACACCTCGTGGTGCGCGAGGACGCGCAGTTGCTGTACGGCTTCGGCAGCGAGGAGGAACGCACGACCTTCCGCCAACTGCTCAAGATCAGCGGTGTCGGGCCGAAGGTGGCGCTGTCGGTGCTGTCGGGTCTGAGCGTGACGGACCTGGCCCAGGCGGTGGTGATGCAGGACACCGGCCGGCTGACCAAGGTGCCGGGCATCGGCAAGAAAACTGCCGAGCGCCTGTTGCTGGAACTCAAGGGCAAGCTCGCCACCTCGGTGCACGTTCCGGCCGGCGCGGCGGGCGAATCGGCGAGCGCCGCGCAGGACATCCTCAATGCGCTGCTGGCGCTGGGCTACAGCGACAAGGAAGCCGTGCAGGCGATCAAACAACTGCCGAAGGATGCGACGGTGGCGGACGGCATCCGCGCCGCGTTGAAGCTGCTGGCGAAGAACTGATGTCCTCCAGCAAGCAAAGTTTCCTCGGCAACGTGGCGCTCTCGCCGTCCAAACTTCGGCACCTGATGAACGCCTGGCCGCCGTTTGTCGGCATGCGCATCCACGTCGTGCGCATCAGCGCCGACTGGCGGCACGTGCGGGTGCGCATGAAGCTGGGCCTGCTCAACCGCAATTTTGTCGGCACGCATTTCGGCGGCGCGTTGTTCGCGATGGTCGACCCGTTCGCCATGATTCCGATGATGCAGGTGCTCGGGCGTGAGTACCTGGTCTGGGACAAGGCCGGGCGCATCGAATTCATCGCGCCGGGACGCTCCACCGTGTACGCCGACATCCACCTGACCGACGAACAGGTTGAGGAGGCGAAGGCGCAGACTGCCGGCGGCGACAAATTCGAACCCGTGCGCAGCATCGACATCGTCGACGACAAAGGCACACTGGTGGCAAGGGTCGAGAAGACGCTCTACATCCGCAGGCGGCCGGAAAAAGCCCCGTCCAGTAAAATGCCCAGATGATCGAAGAAGATCGCCTCATTTCCGGCGGCAAAGCCGGCGCGCAGGAAGAAGCGCTGGAACGGGCGCTGCGCCCCAAGCTGCTCGCCGAATACGTCGGGCAGGCGAAGATTCGCGAGCAGCTGGCGATCTTCATCGAAGCCGCGCGGGCGCGCAAGGAGCCGCTCGACCACACCCTGCTGTTCGGGCCGCCGGGCCTGGGCAAGACCACGCTGGCGCACATCATCGCCCGCGAGATGGGCGTGAACCTGAAGCAGACCTCCGGCCCGGTGCTGGAGCGCCAGGGTGATCTGGCGGCGATGCTGACCAACCTCGAGCCGCATGATGTCCTGTTCATCGATGAAATCCAT
>DASUDU010000321.1:0-2424 GCA_036275435.1 Usitatibacteraceae bacterium
CAGCCCGACTCCTTGCACCATACCGCGCGTTCCTGGCGCAGCCCGACGTGCCGGCGATGATCGCCTGCGCCTGGCTGTCGCGCATGCCGGTGGCGATGAACGGGCTGGCCATGCTGTTGTTCATGCGCGCGGAGCTGGGCAATTTTGCCGCAGCAGGAACGATCGTCGGCGCCTTTTTCGTCGCCATGGCAGTTGCTGCCCCGATTGAAGGGCGCCTGATCGACCGCTTCGGCCCCAAGTGGCCGCTGCGTGTTGCCGGTACGCTGCACCCGCTGTTCCTGCTTGCGCTGTTCTGGCAGGGAACGCAGCATGCCAGCCAAGGTCTGCTGACCGCGATCGCCGTCGGCTGCGGCCTGTTCGCCCCGCCGGTGACGATCCTCACACGCACGACCTGGCGCCACCGCTTCGAGGACGAGGCGAATCGCAAGATGGCCTACAGCATCGATTCGGTCATGATCGAGCTCAACTTCACGGCCGGCCCGCTGGTCGTTGCCGCGCTGGTTGCAGCGCTCGATGCCGCACAGGGCTTTGCAGTGGTGATCGGCGTGAGCATCACGGCACTGCTGATTTTTCTGGCCTCGCCCATCCTGAAATACTGGAAGACCGGACCGGCTGCAGACCGCCACCTGCTCGGCCCGCTGACCAACCCGCGGCTGGTATTGCTGTTTGTGATGACGTTCGGCCTGACGCTCTGTTTCGGCTTCCTCGAGGTCGGCTATCCGGCCTATGCAACCCTGATCGGCTCGGTAAGCCTGGGCGGAGTCCTGCTGGCGCTCAATGCGTTGGGAAGCGGCACCGGCGGGTTCCTTTACGGCGCCATCCATACCAGCATGCCGCTCGAACGCCAGTTCGCACTGGCCTTGGGCATCATGTCGCTGCCCTTGTTCTTTCATGGGCCCGTCGACTCGGCCATCGGCTTTTGTGTGCTCGCCTTTGTCTCCGGGCTGATGATCGCGCCCGCGCTGACCGCGCAGACACTGTTGATCACGCGGCTTGCGCCGCCGCAATATGCCACCGAAGCGTTCACCTGGTCTTCGACGTTCATCGTCACCGGGATCGGCATCGGCATGGCCGCGGGCGGCGTGCTGGCCGAGCGCGTCCACCCGAAAGCCCCGTTCCTGTGCGGCGGGCTCATCGTGTTGGGCATGGCGCTTCTGGCCTCGTGGTGGCTGCCCGCAGGACGCGACCACCCCTCCCGGCACTGACCCGGCGAACCCGGGCGATTGGCGAATGGGGATAGAATCGTCCGGTCGGCCCGCGCGGCCACGCGCTGCCGACCATCTTCCGCCTGCATCGACAACCTCCCGCAAAAGGCAGACCAACATGACCACTTCGCGCACGCCCCGCTCGATCCGCCCCTCAACACTTTCCCTGGCCATCCTCGCGACGCTCGCCACCGCCCCGCAGGCACTGCTTGCGCAGCAGCAGGACAGCAAGGCCGCCAAGGTCGAGGGCCGGCTCGAGGAAATTGTCGTCACCGCCGAACGCCGGCTGGAGAACATCAAGGACGTGCCGACCTCGATTACGACCCTGTCGGGCGAAAAGCTCGACGTCATCAACTCCAGCGGCCAGGACATCCGCATGCTCGCCGCGCGCGTGCCCAGCCTGAACATCGAGTCCTCGTTCGGCCGCGCATTCCCGCGTTTCTACATCCGCGGCTATGGCAATACCGATTTCGACCTGAACGCCTCGCAGCCCGTTTCGCTGGTGTACGACGATGTGGTGCAGGAGAACCCGATCCTCAAGGGTTTCCCGGTCTTCGACCTGGCGCAGGTCGAGGTCCTGCGCGGCCCGCAGGGCACCAATTTCGGCCGCAACACGCCGGCCGGCGTGATCAAGTTCGATTCCGTCAAGCCCTCGCAAGGGGCCGATCCGTACGTAAGCCTCTCGTTCGGCAAGTACCAGACTGCCAACCTGGAGGGCGCATTCAACCTCAGCATGAGCAAGGAGTGGTCGGCGCGCGTCGCGGTGCTGTCGCAGACGCGCGATGACTGGGTCAGCAACACGGCGCCGAACGCCAAGACCCGCGACCTGGAAGGCTACCGCGACACCGCTGCGCGATTCCAGGTGGAGTACGCGCCAGACCGCAATTTCAACGCGCTGTTCAATGTGCATATGCGCGACCTCAACGGTTCGGCGCGGCTGTTTCGCGCCAACATCATCAAGGCCGGCACCAGCGAACTGGTCAGCGGCTTTGACCCGGCGCGGATTTCCATCGACGGCATCAACAGCCAGGACGTGAAGAACGAGGGCGCCAGCGTGCGCCTGAAATGGAACCTCGGCGGCGCCACGCTGCACTCGATCACCGGCTACGAGAAGATGAAGACCCTATCCCGCGGCGATATCGACGGCGGTTTCGGCGCGGTGTTCCTGCCGGTTTCCGGCCCGGGCTTCATCCCGTTCGATGCCGAATCGGCGGACGGC
>DASUDU010000322.1:0-6852 GCA_036275435.1 Usitatibacteraceae bacterium
TGCCAGCGCAGCGCCGGGGCACCGATGGTCGTCTGGGCCGAATTCCCGGAAGCACAAGTTCGCGTCACCAAGGGAACTCCGAAGGTGATCAACTCCTCCGGTTCCGCGATGCGCGCGTTCTGCGCCGATTGCGGCAGCGGGCTGTTCTATCGCAACGCCGATATCCTGCCCGGGCTGGTCGAGGTTCAGGCTTCAACCCTCGACGATCCGTCCGCCCTGCCACCGACCTACCAGATCCAGACCGCCGAACAGCAGGCCTGGGTGCCGCACCTGGCCACGCTCAAGGCGCACGAGCGGTTCCCTTGAGAACGCTGCTTGCAGAGCCGGACACCATCTGTCGCCAGGCGCGTCCAATGACCGGCAGCCGGCTGGATACCCGCGATGGGCGGTTGTGCTGTCGACCAACGCATGCGATCGGCGGCGCTTTGCCTAGCCCCGCACCCGCAAGCTAGGCCGCAGAGCCCGGCCGCGCGCCATGGTTAGCGTCATCGCAATCTGCTTCGTGCTGGTGCTTGCGACGACCTTCGTGCACTACGAGGCGCTGCGCCTGCTGCACTTCGGCTTGCCGGCCCTCGCGATCCCCGATCGCCTGAAATTGGTTGTCGTGATCCTCACCGCCTTCATTGCCCATGCGCTGGAAATCGGCCTGTACGGATTGGCGATGTATGGCCTGGTTGTCTGGGGCAGTGCCGGCGGGGTAAGCGGCAACGCGGGCACTTCGCTGGAGTCCTTTCTGTATTTCTCGGCCGAAACCTATACCTCGCTCGGCTTCGGCGATCTCACGCCGGTTGGACCCATCCGCCTGCTGGTCGGCGTCGAGGCGCTGAACGGCCTGCTGCTGATCGGCTGGTCGGCGTCCTTCACCTACCTCAGTATGGAACGGTTCTGGCGCAACAGCCCCTGAAGGCTTGCGCGCCGCATTGCCGATGCCGACCTTTTTCAAGACTCCCGCAGCGTTCCGCGCCTGGCTCACGCGCCACGCCGCGACGCGGCGCGAACTGCTGGTCGGTTTTTACAAGCGCGGCAGCGGGCGGCAGAGCGTCACTTGGTCCGAATCGGTGGACGAAGCCTTGTGCTTCGGCTGGATCGACGGCGTGCGCAAGAAGGTCGACGAGGAGAGCTACACCATCCGCTTCTCGCCGCGCCGTCCCGGCTCGACCTGGAGCGCGATCAACATCGACAAGGTGCGCGTGCTCGAGGCGGCCGGGCGCATGACGCCGGCGGGACTCGAAGCCTTTGCCCATCGCAACGAGGACAAATCGCGCATCTACGCCTATGAGCAGGCCAAGCGCGCGGAATTTTGCGCCGAGAACCTGGCTACATTGCGCGCGGACAAGGTCGCGTGGGCCTATTTTTCCGCGCAGCCGCCGAGCTACCGGCACTTGGCGGCGTGGTATGTAGAAAGCGCCAAGCGGCCCGAGACCCGCGCGGCGCGGCTGGCGAAGGTGATCGCCGCCTCCGCCAGGGGCGTGCGCATCTGAACCCGGCAACGCGATAATCGCCCATGGCCGGCCCGACCCGAGAATTCTGGCAGCAGCGCTTTCGCGACGAGGACACGCCGTGGGATCGCGGCGGCGTCAACCCGCAGCTTGAAGTTTGGCTGGCCGGCGGCGCAATGCAGCCGGGCCGCATTCTGGTGCCCGGTTGCGGCTCCGGGCACGAGGTCGTCGCGCTTGCCGCGCGCGGCTTTGCGGTCACCGCGCTCGATTTCGCGCCGGAAGCGGTGCAACGCACGCGCGAGCGCCTCGCTGCCGCCGGGCAATCCGCCGATGTCGTCGAGGCCGACGCGCTGTCGTGGCAGCCGGATCGCCCGTTCGATGCGGTGTACGAGCAGACTTGCCTGTGCGCGCTCTATCCCGATCACTGGATTGCGTATGCCGCGCAGCTCGAACGCTGGCTGACTCCTGGCGGCATGCTGTTCGCGCTGTTCATGCAGGTGCTGCGCCCGGCCAGCGCCGAGGGCATGATCGAGGGCCCGCCGTATCACTGCGACATCAATGCCATGCGCGCGCTGTTTGCGAGTCCGCGATGGGACTGGCCGAAGCCGCCCTACGATCGCTCGCCGCATCCGCGCGGCATCCATGAGCTGGCGGTGCGCCTGCAAAAACGTACGGATCCACCCCGCCCGTGACGTTGCCGATCGCCTGGCCCATTGCCCGGCAAATCTTCGCCGTCCTCCTGGCGTCCACCCTGCTGGGTGCGTGCAACCCCTCGACGCACAAGCTCGACGAGGCGCCGATTCACGATGGCCCGTTGTTCCGCGTCAAGCTGGTGCGCTATTACGAAAACCTGCCGTTTCACTACACCGGGGAAGTGTTTCGTGTGCAATGCGCTTCGGCTGCCACCGCGAACTCGCCGGCGCACAAGATGCAGGAGGCCGGTTGGGTGACGATCGGCAACGGCGGCGCCATCGGCACGAAGAGCGCGGCCGAGGTGGCCGCGCGCGAGCGCGCCCATTACCGGGTGATCGACGAGCGCACCCTCGTCTGGGTCGGCAATGGTGTCAACGTCAGTTTCGATGCCTGCGGCCAATTCCGCGGCTGGGTTCCGACCGACGTGCCCGAGTCGATGATCGAGCCTGCCGCCAAGCCGGACTACTGCCGGCCCAAGGGCACGGCGGATTGCCGCTGGCACGACTTCATGGGGGCGCGCGCGCCGCGCTACGAAGACATCCGCGTGGAGCCGGGCGGGCGCATCGCCTTCACCGTGCATTCCACCGCGTTTCGCGGCGCGCCGTTGCGCCGGGTGCACAGCGAGGACTTCGGCAGGACCTGGGTTGTCAAGGAGCCTTGATGTGGCGCAATGGGCGGCTTACTGCGCGCCATCCTTCTTTTTCACGACCATGCCATAGATGATCAGCAATACCAGCGCGCCGATCACCGACATGATGAATCCGGCGGTCTCGCCGGACTTGTAAAGCCCGACCGCACCGCCGATGAACGTCGCCGCCACCGAGCCGCCGATGCCGAGCAGGATGGTCATGATCATGCCCATGTTTTCCTTGCCCGGGTGCAGGAACCTGGCGACGACACCGACAACCAGGCCGATCAGAATCATCCAGACGTATTGCATGGTTTCCCCTTTGAATGAAACCGGCTTGGAACCGGTCTTGAAAGAAAAATTCTAGCAGCCTTGACCGCGACAATGACCTGTTCGGCAGCGCAGTTACAGACGTTCAAGATTGCGCGAACGGCAACGGCCGCAGCGCCAAACGCGAGGGCGGGACGACCTAGCCGAGTTCGCCGGGTTTGCGCAGCAGGTTGGCCAGCTCCACCGCGGTGCGCACGCCCATCTTCTGGAAGATGCGCGCGCGATAGACCTCGACAGTGCGCATGGCGATTCCCATCTCGTCGGCGATCACCTTGTTGAACTGCCCGGCAACGATGCGCTTCATCACCGCGTGCTCGCGCTCGGTCAGTTGCGCAAGGCGCGCCTGCAGGCTGCTGTGGGCAAGATCCTGCGCGAGGTGGCGCGCCGAGGCGGCCAGCGCGGCGGCCACCTTGTCGACCAGCGTGTTGTCGTTCATCGGCTTTTCGACAAAATCAAACGCACCGTTTTTCAGCGCCGTGACCGCCATGGGCACGTCGCCGTGCCCGGTGAGGAAGATCACCGGCCAGGCCAGGTGCAACCCGCCGGCACGCAGTTCGTCGAACAGTTCGATGCCGCTCATCTCGGGCATGCGCACGTCGAGGATCACGCAGCCGGGCGTATCCGGCCGGCCCCGGCCGGCGGCAAAGTCGCGGAAGGCGATCGCCGAATCGAACGCGCGGCTTTCGTAGCCGCGCGACTTGAGCAGCCAGGCGAGCGAATCGCGGATCGGTTCCTCGTCGTCAACGATGCAGATCATCGGCAAGGCACGGAAGCTGGATGGAAAACGTCGTGCCGTCGGCGTGGCTGTCGAACCACAGGCGCCCGCCATGCAGTTCGATGATGCTGCGGCAGATGGAAAGCCCCATGCCCATGCCTTCGGTCTTGGTGGTGAAGAACGCCGAAAACAGCTTGTCGCGCAGCGGCTCCGGGATCCCCGCGCCGTAGTCTCGCACATCGAGCTGCAAGGTGTCGCCCGCGAGGCGGCGCGCACCGATCGACAGGTGCCTTCGCGCCGGCTCCATGGCCGCCATCGATTCGATGGCGTTGCGCGTCAGGTTGAGCAGCACCTGCTCGAGCAGCACCGGATCGGCCATCACTTGCGGCAGGTCGGCCGCGACGTCGGCCTCGACGCGCACGCCGCTGTTGCGCGCCTGCAGTTCCACCAGCGGCAGGCATTCGTGCACCAGCGTGTGCAGCGACACGGGGCTGCGTTGCGGCTCGCGCTTCCTGACGAAGTCGTGCACGCGGCGGATCACCTGCCCGGCGCGCAGCGCCTGCTGGTTGGCCTTTTCCAGCGGCGCCTGGATTTCGCCGGGTGTGACGCCGCCTTGGCGCAGCAGGTTGAGCGAGCCGGTGAGATAGCTGGTGATCGCGGCGAGCGGCTGGTTCAACTCGTGCGCGAGCGACGAGGCGATCTCACCCATGGTGGTCAGGCGCGCTACCTTCTGCAAGCGTTCCTCCTGGGTGCGCGTGGCCTGCGCGGCGGCCTTCTGCTCGCTGACATCGACAATCGAGCTCATCCAGCCGGCCTGGCGGCCGTGGGCGTCCTTGAGCGGCGCCTCGTAGATCATCACCGGAAAGCGCGTGCCGTCGGCGCGCTGGAACACCGTTTCGAAGGCGTGCTCGCTGACGGTCCCGGCGAACACCTCGGCCATGCGCTGCTCGTAATCGCGCAGGTACTCGGGCGCCCAGTAGGGCATCGGCGGCAGCTTGCCGACCAGCTCCGATTCATCCAGCCCGACCATTTTGCAGAACGCCGGGTTGACGTAGGTGACGCGGCCGTCCATGTCGCGTGCCCTCAGGCCGGTGACCACCGAGTCGCCGACGGCTTTGCGGAACGCCGCTTCCTCGACCAGCTTTTCCTCGGCGCGTACCCGGCGCTTGACGTCGCGCCACAGCGCGTAGAGGCTGAGGATCAGCAGCCCGGCGAGCACGGCGATGCTGACGCGCAGCGCATTGGGCACGCGGCTGGGCGCCGCGGTGCGGCTGTTGGTGGAAAGCAGCAGCGAAACGCCGGGAAGCTCCAGTGCCGTGGTGTGCGTATACACGCCCAGGCCCGGCCCGGCCACTGCGCGCGTCTGGCGGATGTTGTCCAGCGCGTCCATCAGCGTGATCTCGTGGCCCTGCGAAAACCACCACGGCACGTTCTGCTCGAGGACGCGGCTGAACGGAAACACCACGACAATCAGGGTGGCACCGTTTCCTGCGACCGCACCGGAGCCCGAGGCGGCGTCGGATGCCGGCAGCAAGGCATAGGCGTTGAGCGCTGCACCATAGGCCGAGTCGTGCACGGTGCCGAAGAACGGCCGTCGCGCTTCGGCCGGCTCGAGCAGCATGGCGTTGACCTTCGAGACGTCATCCGCGGGAAGCACCTCGCCCAGCGCCGGATGGCTCACGCCCTCCTGCAAGGCGGAGATGCGCGACATCCAGCCGGGTCCGAGCAGCTCGATGCGCGCCGCCTCCTTGACGTTGCGCAGATACGACTCCAGGCGCAGGCGCGTGGCCGATGCATCGAGCGGGCGCTGCACCACGTCGTTGGCGATCAGCTGCAGCGACTCGGCATCGCGCTCGAGCTGGTACTGGATGGATTGCTTGACCCATAGCGTGTCGGTGATCAGCTGTTCGCGGTTCTGGCTCGCTTCATGGCTGGTCGACAGCGACAGCAGGAATACTGTGGTGGCCAGCAGCAGCGCCAGAATCAGCGCGGGCAGCCACCACCAAACCCTGCGCTGGATCAGTTTTTGACGGGAAGGATATTCGGCCGGGATCGACATGTCGCCATGGTGCAAGGGCGCGCGCGACCTGTAAACACCCGGCGCATGTGGATATCCACAATTGCCGGGTCCGGCCCGTCACGCCAAACTGCGGCCCGTCAGTCTGCTCGTTGCCACAACCCGATCACCGATCCAACCTTAACCATCAGGAGTTCCCATGTTGATCCGCTCATTGCTCGCCACGTTGGTCCTCGCCACGTTGCCGGTGTCCGCAGCCCTGGCGCAGGCGCCCATCGTCATCAAGTTTTCGCATGTCGTGGCCAACGACACGCCCAAGGGCAAGGCCGCCGAGTACTTTGCCAAGAAGGCCGCGGAACTGACCAAGGGCAAGGTCAAGGTCGAGGTTTATGCCAATTCGACCCTGTACAAGGACAAGGAGGAAATGGAAGCGCTGCAGATCGGCGCGGTGCAGATGCTGGCCCCGTCACTGGCCAAGTTCGGCCCGCTGGGTGTCAAGGAGTTCGAGGTGTTCGACTTGCCGTTCATCTTCGACAACTACGACGAACTGCACAAGGTCACGCAAGGCGCGGTCGGCAAGACGCTGTTCACCAAGCTGGAAACCAAGGGCATCACCGGGCTGGCGTTCTGGGACAACGGCTTCAAGTCGTTTTCGGCCAACAAGCCGCTGAAGACGCCGGACGATTTTAAGGGTCAGAAGATGCGCATCCAGTCCTCCAAGGTGCTCGAGGCGCAGATGCGCGCGGTGGGCGCGTTGCCGCAGGTGATGGCCTTCTCCGAGGTCTACCAGGCGCTGCAGACCGGCGTGGTCGACGGCACCGAGAACCCGCACAGCAATCTCTACACGCAAAAGATGCATGAGGTGCAAAAGCACATGTCGGTCACCGACCACGGCTACCTGGGCTACGCGGTGATCACCAATAAGAAATTCTGGGATGGCCTGCCCGCCGACGTCCGCGGCCAGCTAGAAGCAGCGATGAAGGACGCCACCGCCTACGCCAACAAGATCGCCAAGGAAGAGAACATGGCG
>DASUDU010000323.1:0-4193 GCA_036275435.1 Usitatibacteraceae bacterium
GCTGGCCGCCCCCGCGCTGGCGATGGGCAATGCGCTCGTTGTCGTTCCGTCGCCGAAGCATCCGTTAAGCGTCACCGATCTTTACCAAGTGCTCGAAACCTCCGACGTCCCCCACGGCACCGTCAACATCGTCACCGGCAAGCGCGACGAGCTGGCCAAGACCTTGAGCGAACACGACGATGTCGATGCCATCTGGTACGCGGGTTCTGCGCAAGGGCAGGCGGCGGTCCAGAAAGCGTCCGCGGGCAACATGAAGCGGACTTGGGTGATGGGCTCCAACGGTGTGTTGCCGGGGATAGAGTCGGTATTGCGCGAGGCCACACAAGTCAAGAACATCTGGGTCCCCTACGGCGCTTAGCATCGCCACCAAGCAAGCCTGTCTCCCGGAAGGCGAGTACGCGGGAAGTCCGCGACAACATTGTCTTGCCCGCTGAACGACGCCCCGATGCTACGGTGCCGGCATGCCAATTTTTGCGGGCTCTAGCAAAATCACCCCGGCGACGATTACCATTCCCGGAAAAGCATGATCAGCCGCGCGCCTGAAAACAGGTCATCATGCGACTTTCCGTCAATCGCTGTCCGGCCAAACCGGGAAAGACAACGCCATGGAGTCGTTTCAATGGAATCGCTGTTTTGTGACCGGGTTGGATAAGGTCGACGAACAACACCATTATCTGGTCGACCTGATCAACCGGTTTGGCGAATTGCTCACGCAGCCCGGAGAGCCGGATCCGTCGGCAGTCGAGGGCGTGTTCCGCGAACTGGAGCGGTATGCCCAGTACCACTTTGCCGAGGAAGAGGCCCTCATGGCCGAACAGGATCTGGACGTGCGCCATGTGACCAAGCACAAGACCGAGCATGCCCAGTTCCTTCTCGACGTTCTGCACATGCATGCCGAGATTGCCAAGCGCAAGGAGGGCGCGTCGAAATCGCTGCTGAGTTTCCTGAGCAACTGGCTGACTTTCCACATTCTAGGCACCGACCAATTGATGGCGGCCCTGATCAAGGCGCGGCAGGCGGGCGAGTCCGCCGACTCGGCCTTCGCCGCGTTTCACGAGCGCGAGGATCCGGCCACGGCGACATTGCTGCGGGCGGTCAGCCGGCTGTTCGACCAGGTCTCGGAGCGCAACCGCGCGCTGCATGAACTCAACCGCACGCTGGAGTCGCGGGTCGCGGAACGCACGCGGGAGTTGTCCGAACTCAACGAACGGCTGGAGGAATATGCGTTCAGCGACATGTTGACAGGGCTTTCCAATCGGCGGCACGCCATGCGCGTACTCGAGCGCGAGTGGCAGTCGGCCCGAACCGACGGTGTTCCATTCTGTTGCATCATGATCGACGCCGACGGGTTCAAGAATGTCAACGACACCTTCGGCCACGATGCCGGTGACGAGGTGCTGCGCCGGCTCGCGCAGTGCCTGCGCCAGTCCGTGCGCAATGACGACAGCGTCTGCCGCCTCGGTGGCGACGAGTTCCTGGTCATTTGTGCCAACACGCCGATGGCGGGCGCGCTGCGGACGGCGGAAAAGATCCGCAGCGACGTCGCCCTGATCAGCGTGCCGACCGGGTCCGGCCATTGGCCGGGCAGTGTCAGCATCGGCGTAGCCGCCTATGAAGACGCGTTCACCGGTACGCGCGACCTGCTGCGGGTCGCCGACAAGGGCGTCTATGCGGCAAAGTCCAAGGGACGCAACTGCGTGGCGTGCATCCAGTGCACGCCATCCGCGGTGGAAGGGTAATGCACGCTGTGCTGCACCCGATTCAGGCAAAGACTTCCTGATCGGCAAATCGCACGTCGGCCTTGATTCCCTGCTCCGCGCCCGGGGTTTCCCGGAGAAAGTGGTAGAACTCGCGCGCGACCTGTACGAAAAACTGGCGCGGGGGTTCGTCAGGCAGCGCCGACATGACGCGGTCGATGGCGGTGCGGTAGGCTTCCGGCGTGAATTCGCGGTCGCGGCACAGGTACATGAGCGCGGTCGCGAGCCGGCCGCGCAAGGCGATCGACGCGGCATCCAGCCCGCGCTCGCGCAGCGCCTTGAGGTAAGTGCCGCGCGCCGCCGCAAACGCGGCCGCATGTTCATGCTTGACCGCCACGGCGATCAGATCCGGGACGCTGCGGATGCGCGTTTGCGTGGCCACCGCGCTGACTTCTTCGAAGCCGCGGTATCCGCCCGACTGCATGATCTGCGCCACGCCCTTGAGGTCGGACATGAGAAAGGGAAAGAACTCGCGGGCAACCTGAACCGCCTGCTTCTTGTATTCCTCGGGGATTTCACCGAGCGCCGCGCCGACCGCCTTGCGGTAGACCGCGGGCGTCGGCGGCTCGCTTCCCAAGTGGGCGACCAGTTGCTGGGCGAAGTGGTCCTTCAGGGCATAGTCGGAAGCGGCGGCGGAATTCTTCGCCAACAAGGCGAGGTACGCTTCGAGGGCCTTGAGCTGAGCCTTGTTCATTGCAAAACGGTTCTTGTTCGAATTCGGGCGAACGCAATCATAGGCGAATTCAGCGCGCGCAAGGATATTGGCGCTATTCTTGCATGCAGCTCGCCGGGCGCCGCATCGACGATCCTCCCGCGCGTTTGTGCAGCCGCCTCGCGCCCCGACCCGGCCGTTGTGTGCGCTGCACATTGACGCGACGCCGGCCGGGTCGCATGATGCGGCACGCCATGCCGAGCCCGTGTCGCTTGCGCACCGCTCGCTCGCGGCCGATTCCATCGTCACGAATCCGCGGGCAAGACCCGCGACCACAACCCGCAACCACAACCCCGGAGAATTCCATGCGCGCACCGACCCCTTTCATTCCGGACGTTCACCTGCACGGCGAAGCAGGCCACCACACGCCGGCGGCCGGGATTTCGCGCCGCCGCATCATCAGCGGCGCCGCAACGGTTGCAGGAGCGGCGTTTGTTGCCGGCCCGCTGGGCGCGCTGGCGCAGGCGATTCCGGGCAGGCTGCCGATGACGCCGTTGCAGACCATCGGGCCGTTCTACCCGATCGATGTGCCGGCGGACCAGGATGCGGACATGACCGTCCTCGGCGCCAGCAAGGAGCGCGCGCAGGGCACGGTCATTTACGTATCGGGCCGCGTTCTCGACGTCAATGGCGTGCCGGTCGCCAATGCCACGCTCGACATCTGGCAGTGCAATGCGGCGGGCCGTTACGCGCACCCGGCGGACAGCAACAAGGCGCCGCTGGATGCCCATTTCCAGGGCTTCGCGCGCATCCGCACCGTCGCCGATGGCAGCTACAAGTTCAAGAGCATCAAGCCGGGCGCCTACCCGACCGGCGATGGCGACTGGATGCGCCCGCCGCACATCCACTTCGACGTGCGCGGCCAGAAGAGCCGCGCCATCACGCAGATGTATTTCGAGGGCGAGCCGTTGAATGCCAAGGATCGATTGCTCAACGCGATCCGCAACAAGGACAGCGTGATTGCCAAGATCGACGCGGCAACCGGCGCGGCCGAGAAGGGCGCGCTCAATGTGCGCTGGGATGTGGTGCTGCTGGCGGGGTGATTCGCCGCATGCAAGCGGGCCGATGCCCAGGCTAGTCACGCCCGCGCCAGCGGGAAAGACTGGAAATTAAGTTCTTGGTACACCCGGAAAACTCCGATCGGGACGGGCGTTTCCGGCCGAAAATGCGCCAAACGCCGCACCAGTGCTGGAGTTTGTTGCCGCGCCTGGACCTCTTCGTCGACGCTCCCCGCTACCCCTTGAACGCCGTCTCCAGCGCGGCCACGTCCATCTTCTGCATGCCGAACAAGGCCATGAAGGCGCGTTGAACGGCGGCCTTGTCGGGGGAATGCATGATGTCCCACCACACCCGCGGCACGATCTGCCAGGAAACGCCGAACTTATCCTTGAGCCAACCGCATTGCACCGGCGTTCCCCCATCGGCGGTCAGCGCCTCCCACAGGCGATCGACTTCGGCCTGATCGGCACAATCAACCGAGAGCGAAATCGCTTCGCTGAACTGGAACATTGGCCCGCCGTTCAGGGCCTGAAACGCTTGGCCATTGAGTTCAAATTCAATCATCAGCACCTTGCCCTGGTATTCCGGGGCCTCGGCACCATAGTGCGAAACGTGGATGATGCGGCTGTCGGGGAAGATCCCGGTGTAGAACGCCACGGCTTGTTCGGCGTTGAAATCAAACCACAGGCAGGGGGTGATGGTGCGGGTCTGGCTCATTGCGGCCT
>DASUDU010000324.1:0-4155 GCA_036275435.1 Usitatibacteraceae bacterium
CGCTGCTGGGGATGTTGCTCATTGGCAGCGGACTGGCCTTGTCCGCCCACGCTGCGGAGCTGAAGGACGCCCAGCCGGCGGCCACGGGGTCCAAAGTGGCCAAGGCGCTGTTGCTGGATGCCACGCATGCCGGAGAGCGCATCGTGGCCGTCGGTGAACGCGGCATCGTGCTGTACTCGGATGATCAGGGGCAGAACTGGTCACAGGCGGTGGTGCCGGTCGATGTCACGCTGACGTCGGTCAGCTTCGTTGACCCCAAACGCGGCTGGGCAACCGGGCACGACGCGGTGATCCTTGCCACTGAGGACGGTGGCGCCAACTGGGTGCTGCAGCACGCCGACCCAGACCTCGACGTGCCGCTGCTGGATATCTATTTCGAATCCGCGACATCGGGTCTCGCAGTCGGCGGACGCGGCAATCTGTTCCGTACCGACGACGGCGGCAAGACCTGGACCAACGAGGTGATTCTCACGCGCGATGAGTTCGACAGCCATCTGTTCGGGATCAGCGAATCCCCGTCGGGGAGCTATTTTCTGGCTTCGGAACAGGGCGTTCTGTACCGGTCGGACGACGGCGGCGCCACCTGGGTGCAGCTGGACAGCCCGTACCGTGGGTCGTTTTTCGGCGTGGTCACGACCAGCGCCAGCCGGGTCATCGCCTTTGCCATGCTGGGCAACGTGGCTGTCAGCGACGACAACGGCGCCACTTGGCGCCTGGTGCCGACGGGGACCGACAAGTCGTTCATGTCGGGGACGCTCTCCGCGGGTGGCGCAGTGGTGCTGGCCGGCCTCGATGGCGCCATCGCAGTGAGCCGCGACGGTGGCGAGAGCTTCCAACTCATGTCTCAACCGGACCGGCGCAAGTACTCCCGCCTGCTGCAAAAGCGCGACGGAACCTGGCTCGCGTTCGGCGAGGGCGGTGTCCGCGACATCGCCCTCGATATCAAGTAAGTGCTCGCGCAACACACCGTTCTGGAGAAGTCATGCTGACGTCTAATTACGCGAGCGCTATGACGCGCGTCTCCGCCTGGCTGGCAGATGCTCTGATCCGCAACCGTGTCGCGGTGCTGGTCGTGCTTACGCTGCTCACGGCGTTCCTGGGCTACCAGGCGTCGTTCCTCCGAATGGACCCGGGGTTCACCAAGTCGATCCCGCTTGGCCACCCGTACATGAAGACCTACAGCCAATACACGGATCAGTTTGGTGGGGCCAACGTGATCATCGTGGCCCTGATGCAGAAGGAAGGGGACATCTTCAACGTCGATTTCTTCAAGACGCTGGAGAACGCGACCCAGGACGTACTGTTCATCAAGGGCGTCGACCGGTCATCAGTAACTTCACTGTTCACGCCGAACGTGGATTACGTGTTGGTCAACGAGGAGGGCTTTGCCGGCCACCGTGTGGTCGAGCCCGATTTCAAGCCAAGCCAGGAGAGCATCGAGCAGGTGCGGCGCAATCTGCTGGTTTCGCAGCACGTCGGGCGCCTGGTGTCGCATGACTTTCGCGGCGCCCTGATCCGGGCCGAGCTTGTGGACAAGGACCCGGCCACTGGCCAGCCGCTCGACTACACGCAGGTGGCGACGGCGCTCGAGCAGATTCGGACCAAGTACGGCAGCGACAACGTCGATGTGAAGATCATCGGCTTTGCCAAGTTCATCGACGACGTGATTCAGGGCGCCCTGGGGGTGGTGCTGTTCTTCGCCATTGCCGTGGCGATCACGGCGGTGATGCTGTATTTCTATTCGAACTCGCTGCAAATCACCGTCCTGGCGATCCTGGTTGCCGTCACGGCGGTGGTCTGGCAGCTCGGCTTGATCCGCCTGCTTGGTTATGGCATCGATCCATTGTCGATTCTGGTGCCATTCCTGATTCTGTCGATCGGCGTCAGCCACGCCATCCAGATGACCAATACCTGGAAGCTGGAGATTCTGGGCGGTGCAGATTCGCGCACGGCGGCGCGCGAGGCGTTCAACAAGCTGTTTATTCCGGGCACCACGGCGCTGTTGGCCAACGCGGTCGGCTTTGCCGTGATCATGATCATCGACATCGACATCATCCAGGAACTGGGCATCACGGCCAGCATCGGTGTCGCGGTCATGGTGGCCACCAATAAATTCATGCTGCCGGTGTTGTTGTCCTATGCTGGCATGAAGCCGCGCACCGTCGAGCGGATCCGCGCTCGAGTCTTGGAGCAGGAGAAACCGTTCTTTCGCTTTCTGTCCGGTTTCGCGGACCGGCGGCGCGGGTCGGTCGTCATCCTGATTGCTGTCGTTCTGCTCGGGTTCGGCTGGTGGAAATGGCAGTCGCTGGTCATCGGCGACAGCGAGATCGGGGCGCCGGAGTTCTGGCCCGATGCCCGTTACAACCAGGACATCCAGGCGATCATCAACAACTTCCACGTCGGTATCGACGAGCTGACCGTGATTGCGGAGATGCCGCGCGATGGCTGTACCACCTTCGGCATGATGCAGACGATCGACCGCTTCGTCTGGCACGTCGGTAGTGTCGAGGGGGTGCAATCGGTCGGTACGCTGACGCAGGTGATGAAGGACCGCAACGTCGGCAACAACGAGGGCCACCTCAAGTTTTACGGCCTGCCGCGGACGGCCGCCGGTTTGGGTTCGGCGATGCGCAACATCGAGCTGAATCAGAAGCTGTTCAACGATACCTGCGAAGCACTGCCGATACGCATCTTCCTGTGGGACCACAAGGCCGAGACGCTGAATCGGGTGATCGAGGCCGTGAAGAGCTTTCCGATGCCCAAGGAGGGGGACGGCTCGAAGGTCGCTTTCCGGCTGGTATCGGGCCCGGCGGGCGTGATGGCCGCCACCAACGAGGCGGTCGAGCGCGCCGAGTTGACCATGATGGGTGCCCTGTTCGTGACGGTCGGCTTCCTGTGCTACCTCACGTTCCTGTCGTGGCGGGCGTCGCTGTGCATCCTGCTGCCGCTGGCGCTGGTGTCGATCCTGGCCAACGCGGTGATGGTGCTGCTGAACATTGGCTTGAAGGTTTCCACCCTGCCGGTGGTGGCGCTGGGCGTAGGTGTTGGCGTCGACTACGGCATCTATCTGTTTGCCCGTACCCAAGCGCATATCCGCCGCGGCCTCAGCCTCAAGGATGCTTACTACGAGGGCCTGAAGCAGTCCGGCACGGCGGTGATTTTCACGGCCATCACCATGTCCATCGGCGTGGCGACGTGGTTCTTCTCCGACCTGAAGTTCCAGTCAGACATGGGCGTGCTTCTGGCCTACATGTTCTTCGTGAACATGGTCGGCGCCGTCGTCCTTCTGCCTGCGCTGGCGGCATGGCTGATCGACGTGGACAAGGAGCGGGTGTCGACCCGTGGCCTGTCGCACTGAAGCTGCCTGAACGTGCGGGTGCGGCGGTGTCAGGAGCACCCCGCAACCCGTGATTTTCGGTTCTTGGAATACTGTGGAGGGACAACATGACCAAGCGCGCGCAATTACACGCTGCGGCCGCAGCCGGTGCCGCCCTGCTTTCGGCGTCGGTGTCGGCGGTCGATTTCAAGCTCGGCGAACTCGAAGCCGCCTTCGATACCGACCTCACCTGGGGTCTTTCGATGCGCACGGCAAAGCCCGATCCGCTCAATCAGGGCGTCTACGGCAACCGCTATCTGTTCCAGGACAAATGGGACATCTTCTCCAACGCGGTCAAGGGCTCGCATACCCTGGAAGTCAAGGGCGACAGCTACGGTGCCTTGGCGCGCGGTAACTGGTTCTACGATTTCGAGATGGCCAACCAGAATCTGCCGGATGCGGCTGAGAACCGCGCCAAGCAGCATGGCGACATCACCGATGCCTACGTCTACAAGTACCTGCTGCCGGACCAGAACCTGTCGGTTCGCCTGGGCAAGCAGGTCATTTCGTGGGGTGAGAGCACCTTCATCGGTCAGGCGCTGTCGGACATCAACACGGTCGACATCTCCAAGCTGCGCACGCCGGGTTCCGACCTGAAGGACGCCTTCCTGGGCACGCCGGCTATCGACATCGCCTACACCTTCGGCGAGAACTACACGCTTGAAGGCTTTTATCTGTTCGGGTACGACGAGATCAAGGTCGACCCGATGGGTGGCTTCTTTGCCACGTTGGACGCCATTGCAGACGGCGGCGGCTTTCCAAACGCCCTCGGTGGTTTC
>DASUDU010000325.1:0-7640 GCA_036275435.1 Usitatibacteraceae bacterium
AACGAACGCGGCCGCCATCAAGCCGGGGAACCCTGGCGCAATCGCCACCAAGGCACCGGAAAGCGTCAGCAGCCCGACGCCTGCGAACAACACCCGATGCGCACCGAATCGATCGACCCAAATGCCGGCCACGGCCTGGCCAAGACCCGAGACGACAAAGAAGATCGTCATCAACGTGCCGACCCCCGCGTAACCCAAGCCGAACTCCTTCATGAAGAACGGGAACAGCGGCGGGATCATCAGGTGGAAAAAATGCGACGTGCCGTGCGCAAACCCGACCACCGAGATCACGGTGGCATCGGCGCGAAAGGGTGTTGCGGCAAGCGGCGCGGCTGCGGACATCGGCGCATTTTACGCGGAGCGGGCGCGCCTTGAGCCGCAAGTCCGATTCCGGGCGCCGTATCCATGCAGTAGCATGGCGGCCTGTATCCCGACCCGCTTCGACCATGAACCGTGCGCCACGCCCCCAAAACAATCGCCGCACGTCGCGCCTGCTGCTGGCCGTCGCGCTGCTGGCGCCGGCACTTGCTGCGCGCGCCGGCATCGACGAAGAACTGCGCATCTGCTATGAAAAGACCGATGCCAAGGATGCGCAGCAGTGCTTTGCCAACCTGATCGAAGAGCGCGACCGCCTGGTGGGCCCTCGCGAGCCCTTCGCGGTGCAGCAGAAGCGCCAGCAGGAGGCCGCGGAAGACCGGCCGCCCGCGCGTTATGCGCGCAACCTGCGCGACGTGATGCTGCGAAACCTTGACCCGAGCTACGTCACCCTCGCCTCGGGCGTGCATTTCGGCAACGACCGGACAAGCAGGGCGATCCTCTACGAGGCGCAGCTGTTCACCAATATTTCCTGGTTCCGCTGGCCGGACGTCACCGGTCATCGCGACGGCCGCTTTGACTTCTGGCTCGACCTGCCAATTCGCATCGGGCTGCGGCAACTGACGGACAATTCCCTGCCCGTGCGCACGCCTTCCTACAATCCGGGAATCCGCCTGTTCATGGCGCAGAACCAATCCTCGGACAATCCGGCCGGGGCGGACTACTTCAGCATCGGGTTGTTCCATTTTTCCAACGGACAGGAGGGCGACAGTTGTTCCGGCGTGCCGGCCCCCGCGCAATGCGCCAGCCTGCCCTCCGGCCAGCCGCGCCCGGAATTGGCGCGCGCCAACGTGCGCAACCAGAGCTTCAACACCAACTACCTCGAACTTGCCGCGCACCGCGCCTGGAAGAACGAATTGATTGCATGGGGCCGGCTGGCGTTTCGCCAGGATTTCTACGGCACCTGGGATGCCATCCAGCGCGACCAATACCCGCGGCGACAACTGAGCGCGCAGCTGCGCAGCGCCGAGTTCGGCCGCAACACTCCGTTCGACGTGCGCTGGTCGAGCACGTATCGGTTCGGCTTCCCGTATCTCGAGCGACCCGGGATCGACAACAACCTGCAGGGGCGCGCGGCGCGGGTGAGCGACAAGCTGCAAACGACGCTGGAATTCACCTTCAAGCCGCCCTACATGCGCGATCTGTCGCTGTATGCGCGTTACGACTTGGGCTACGACGATTACAACATCAACTTCCAGAATCGCGTGAACCGGTTGCAGTTCGGCTTTGTCGCAAAGTAGGACGCGTCGATTCGGAGCCGGAGACGAAGATCCCTGCGCGGCTGACTGGGCAGGAGCAAAGCGCGAGCGGGCGAGGCCGATCGGCCCGCTCAAACCATAGAACGATGTGAAAACACCAGTACTGGCGCGGCTTTCCGGCCGAAAAACCCTGGAAATGCCCGCCAGTCAACGACTTTTCAACGGGCTCCGCGGAAACTGAGTACGTTGCCCTTCTGCCGGGGCATGCGCGTTTCTGCCGGTTTGTCCGGCGTTGCGCGGATTTCGCGCAGGGCCACCTGATCGTGGATGCGCACGTGCTTGCCGCTGACGGTGATCAGGTTGCGGTTGCGCAGCTTGGTCAATTCACGCGTCACGGTTTCCGCGGTCAGGCCCAGGTAGTTGCCCAGTTCGGCCCGGCTCATCGGCAGCACGAAGGCATCTGCCGGGAAACCGCGGGCCTGCCAGCGCTGGGCGAAATCCACCAGGAAACCGGCCACGCGCTGGCGTGCCGAAAGCCCGGCCAGCGAAACCGCATGCTCCGCGGCACGATTGACTTCCACCCCGAGCATGCGACGCGCCGCCACGGCAGACTCGCCGTGTTCGAGCAGGCAATCGAACTTGAGGATGGGGATTTCGCAGACTTCGGCCGCGCTCAGGGCCGAGGTATCGCTGCGGTGCAGCCCGTCGCCGATCGCGTCCAGGCCGAGCACGTCGCCAATGATGGCAAAGCTCGACGTCTGGTTGCGCCCGTCACCAAGCGGCACGGTCGACTGGAAGCATCCCGACTTGACGGCATAGATCGCCTTCTGTTGCTCGCCGCTGCGAAACAGGACTTCGCCCGGCGCCAGGCGCCGGCGGTGCGGGGAGACCATCGGCAATAGCCCGGAGAGCCTCGCGGGCAGGTCTTTCGGATAGCAGAAATCACCCAGCGAACAGGCAGTGCATATTGCCCTTGGGGTCGTGCTTTCATTCGACATGGCCGATCCTCCGACGAGAAAACTGACTTCGATTGGAATGATCAGCCGCGCAGGAGGGACACCGGTTGATTCACATCAAGTAATGGCCAAATTGGGACGACGCCGGTCGTGAATTTGCCGCACCCGCCGAGCGAGGCGGTCGGCGCGGCGCACCACGCTGCGCAAGCGGCGCGCTTCGATCGCATCCAGGGTGTTCTTGATCAGCAGCGCCAGTTCGGTGTCCCCTTCAACGACCACCCGGCGGCTGAAATACAGGGTGTCTGCGTCCTCATCCCCGGTTGCCAGCAAGGCGAAATCGCGCGCCGCGGCAACAAAGCGCACGTCCACGGCTGCCGGGGTGGCGATCGAGCGGAATCCTTCGCTGCGGACGACAAACCGAAACCGCAAGCCCCAGTCGCTGACGGCGATTTCAACCGGGCGGCCGATCAGCCGCTCGAGCACGTCGGCCGGCAAATGGCGTTTCAGGCCAAGATCCAGCGCCCGGGCAAACAGCATGGATCCCGGGCGAGTCAGCACGCGGGCGGCGATCGAGCGGATTTTCTGCCGGGACATGTCAGTGCCTTTCCAGGCCGGGGCGGCCATGCCAGAAACCGTTGCAATAGGCCTCGCCGAGCGCCACCGGCATTTGCCCCAGCGCCGCCGTGCCGTCGAGTTCCCCGTCAGCGATCCGCCGGAACAACCGGATGACCTCGGCGGTTCCCTGCGATTGCGGACTGATGCGCAGGCGGCCGACGCCCATGTCGCGCATCTGCGCGATCGACGCCGCAAGGTTCTGCACGTGCGCCGATTGGGTCTGCAGGCCGTTGAGCGCCAGAAACGGCCGGTCATCCTGCGTCGACAGCGTCATGCCGTCGGAGTGCTCGATACAGCGAAAGCCGCAGTCGTCCTTGGACTGGTTGTTGTAACGCGCGGTGAAGCAGCGCGCGGAAATGGCCAGCGGCAGGCGCCCATAGGCGAAAACCTCGGTTTCGATCGATTCCTCGTAGTCGGCCAGGATCCGGCCGACAGCGCTCGCCCCCAGTTCCACCGGCGGGACCCAGCGCACCGCGCCCTGGCGGCGGTGGAAATCGAGCGTCAGGCCGCTGTAGATGTTCAGGTAGGGCCCGGCCACATACGGCCCCTTGCCTGCAAGCAGGTTCACGGCACCCAGGTCATTGGCCTCGACCATGAACGCGCCGTTTTCGGCCACACGGCGCAGCACGCGCAGGTCGGTCTCCGATTCGATCAGTTCGCAGGTCGACAGCACCACTTCCTTGCCGCGGTTGGCCAGCCGCCGCGCAATCGCCATCCAGTCCTCAAAACGCAGCTCGTGGCGCTTGCCGCAGACCGCCTCGCCCAAATGCACGGTGTCGACGGCCGTGTCGGCAATTTCCTCATAGAAGGCCTCGACATGCGCCTTCTTCCAGTAGTACAGGAGCGGTCCGAGCGTGAGCTTCATGTCATTTCCAATCGCGGTGGTAAGCGCCCAGGGTGCATTGGTGGCCCTCCGCAACGCGGGCCAGCGCGGCCATCCAGGCCGGATCGACGCGGAACGCGTCTTCGTCGCGCGCGGCCGCATCGATGGCATCGCGCCAGACCTTTGTCACCAGGGCAACATAGGCCGGGCTGCGCTGCCGGCCTTCGATCTTGATCGCCTTGACCCCCATCGCCGCCAGACGCGGCAGCAACTCCAGCGTGTTCAGGCTGGTCGGTTCCTCAAAGGCGTAGTAGGTATCGTCGTTGACCTTGAATCGTCCGCGGCACAACGTCGGGTAACCGGGCCGTTCCCCGGCCTGAAAGCGGTCGATCAGCACCGCGCCAAGGCGGGAATTGAGCACGTTGCCGTCCTGCTCCCAGCGTACCGCCTTGGCCGGCGAGCAGCCGCCGTGGGTGTTGGGGGATTCGCCGGTTGCAAACGAGGACAGCGCACAGCGCCCCTCGACCATGATCGACAGCGAGCCGAAACCAAACGCTTCGATTTCCACCGGCGTGCGCTCGATCACCTGCGCGATTTGCTGCACCGACAGCACCCGCGGCAGCACCGCGCGCTTGATGCCGAAGGTGCGGTGCACGAAATTGATCGCCTCGTAATTGGTGGCCGAGGCCTGCACGGACATGTGGATGTTCAGGTCCGGGTGCTTGTTGGCCGCGTACTCCATCAGCCCGAGGTCAGCAACGATGATGGCGTCGATGCCGATGTCGGCGGCAAAGTCGACCGCGCGCAGCCATTTCGGCGTGGTGGCCGCCTGCGGGAAGGTGTTGAGGGCGAGCAGCACGCGTGCGCCGCGGGCGTGGGCGTAGCGGATGCCGTCCTTGATCGACTTTTCGTCGAAATTGAGGCCGGCGAAATTACGCGCGTTGGTTTCGTCGCGGATGCCGGTGTAGACATCGTCGGCGCCGTTGTCGATGGCGGCCGTCAGCGAAGGCATCGAGCCGGCCGGGCAAACGAGCTTCATGGCCGGTCGCGCGACGGATGCGGCCTGGACAGTTGCGGAGAGGGACATTGCGTACCGGGTTTGCGGAAAATCAATAGCGCGCCATTCTAGGCGCTTGCGCCGGAATGCCAATCGGGAGTTGCCCCCAAAACTGCGCTGGCGCAGTTTTCAGACGGAAATCTGCGCAATGCTTGATCAACGAGTCGGACGCATCGCCACCGGAATGCGCCGCGCGCCGAACTGGGTGGCTTTGTCGAAGTGCGAAAAGCGGCCGGGAATCGTCGTTCCGCAGTCGGGACAGGCGCCGCTGTCCGTCAGCCGGTAGTCGAGGATGCGATACCAGTCACGCACGATCAGCCGCGCCTGGCACGCGGGGCAATGCGTCGTGCCGCCGGCAGGATCGTGCACGTTACCCGTATAGACAAACTGCAGGCCCTCGCCGATCGCGATGCGCCGTGCTCGATCGAGCGTCGAACGCGGTGTGGCGGGAATGTCGGACATCTTGAAATCCGGGTGGAAGGCGCTGAAGTGCAACGGCACCTCCGGCCCGAGTTCCCGTGCGATCCACTGCGAGAGCGCGGCAAGTTCCGCGTCCGAGTCATTCTGCCCCGGTATCAGCAGCGTGGTGATCTCGAACCAGACCGGCGTTTCGCGGCGCAGATAGACCAGCGTCTCGAGAACCGGCGCCAGCTCCGAGCCGGTGAGCTTGCGGTAGAACGACTCGGAGAACGCCTTCAGGTCGACATTCGCCGCGTCCATCTTGGCGTAAAACTCGGCCCGCGCAACCGGACAGATGTATCCGGCCGTGACAGCAACCGTCTGGATGCCCAGCGCGTGGCAGGCGTCTGCCGTGTCCATCGCGTACTCGGCGAAGATCACCGGGTCGTTGTAGGTAAACGCCACGGATTTGCAGCCCGCGCGGGATGCGGCTGCGGCGATTTCGTCCGGCGCGGCTGCATCCATCAGCCGGTCCATGTCGCGCGACTTCGAGATGTCCCAGTTCTGGCAGAACTTGCACGCCAGGTTGCAGCCGGCCGTGCCGAAGGAAAACACCGAGGAGCCGGGAAGGAAATGGTTGAGCGGCTTCTTCTCGATCGGGTCGATGCAAAAGCCCGACGAGCGGCCGTAAGTCGTCAGAACCATGCGGCCCTGGTGGTTGGCGCGCACGAAGCAGGCACCACGTTGGCCCTGGTGCAAGCGGCACTCGCGCGGGCACAGGTCGCACTGGATGCGCCCATCCTCCAGCGCATGCCACCAGCGGCCCGAATGCAGGCTGCCAGCGGCCGGACTGAACGCTTCGTGCCTCATGGCTTCACCTCCTCGGTGAATTTCTCAACGCCATAGCGATGCACGCGAATGTCCGGATGCCAGAACGACTCGGGAAGGCGCGCCTTGCGCTTGAGTTCGCGCAGGAACAGCGACGGCGCTGGCAGGTTTTCCCAGACCTGCGGCAGGAACGTGGCGCGGTGCTCACCGAACTCGATGGCGATGCCATCCAGGTCCGGGCGCAATTTGGCCAGGAGGTCAGCCTCGTCCCGGCAAGGCAGGGGTTGCATCGGCGTGAGCACCGAGACCTCGACTTTCACCGACGGCCATTCGCGCGCGGTGAGCGGCGCGAAGCGCGGATCGTGAAACGCCGCGGCGCGCGCATTGGCCACGACATCCTCAACCAGTGCGCGGTGCGCTTCGAGAGAGCCGATGCAGCCGCGCAACGCACCGTCCTGAGTCAAGGTGACAAACGAGGCCGCGGGCTGGGTCAACCAGTCGTCCAGCGGTACAAAGACGCGCGCACCCAGTCCGAGCGCATGCTCGATCGACCCGCGCGCGATGGCAATCAGGCGCTGGCCGCGGGACAATGGAGAACTGGTTTGCATGGCATTGCCCTGCTGTCTCCTGACGTGGCCGGCAAGAAGCGGAGCCTGCCGCCCTGCAACCCGACAGCCCGGCGGATCCGCTGCCAAGCCGGGGAGGCCGCACGGCCGGACGCGGCACCTCACCCGCGCCGGCCACCATGTAGACTATCTTGCGCCTATTTTCAGCAGGTGGCGCGCGGCGCCAGGGATTTTTCGGTGCGATTACGTGTCGCGGATCGGCGGAGGATGGCTTGCGTCGCCGCAGGCCTGTTCGAAAAACGCAAACGCGCCGTAGCCGACCACGCGACGCCGATCCCCGGCGGTATCGCCGGAGGTTCGCAAGTCAACCTGCTCGCCCCTCAGTCCGCGACGCCGGGCCGCAAGCAGCAAGCCGTTGATGGGCGTTGCGCCGCATGCCTGCTCGTGGCTTTGCAGCGCGTCGAGGTGGACGATGGCGCGCGCGGTGTGGCCGTCGATGGCCTTTGCGGCACGGTCGTCGAGAAAATGCGACAGGTCGGAACTGATCACGACCAGCGTTTCCGGCCCGCCCCAAAGGCGCTCGAGCACCTCGGCCACTTCCCGGTCAGAGGCATCCCCCACGGCCAGCGGCACGACGCAAAAATCACCCAAGACCGCCTGCAGGAACGGCAATTGCACTTCGAGACTGTGCTCGGCGCGGTGCACGTCGGCGCGCGTCGAAACCTGCGGCAGGTCGGACAGCAGCGAAACCGCCTCGTTGTCGACCGGCACAGCGCCCAGCGGCGTGGCAAGTGCCTCTGCGCCCGGCAAGGCCAGGCCGCG